>NZ_JBHLWA010000040.1:0-49499 GCF_042433085.1 Gallibacterium melopsittaci | reverse complement strand
CAGTGATAGAGCCTTTATCACTGCTCTGCAAGCTGAAAAGGCAATGGGTAAAATTTCGCCTGCATTACAATGGCTAGAAAAACATCCTATAGCGAGTGAAACGTTGATTGCAGGAACAGTTTCAACGGGGTTTGATGTTTATAATGATAAATTTACGCCTGAAGGGGCTATGATGAATTATGTTTTAAATGGGATCACGGCAGGAAAAAGTCTCTCAAAACAATTATCTATTAATACAATTTATCAAGGTATTATATCTGCCAACGATAATACTAAAAATGATAAGGAAGTATTAGGAGATATTATGAAGAAAGATATTTCAACAATAATTTCTATTGGTACGGCAGATAGTGTTTCTAAATTCGGTATTGTAGGAAATAAAGTTATTGTGGGAAGTTCTATTGTGGGTGGAATTATAGAAAATATAAATGTTAACCCTAAAACAGAAGAAGTTAAAACTAAGGAGTTAGAATAATGTTTAAGAAAGCATTTGGTATTCTTATTTTATTTATATGGTTTTATATTTCTTTTTTAATAGTTTATTTTTTACTTATATCTCTTGATTACTTTTATACAGATAAATTTATTTTTAACATGGGAATTTTATATACTCTACTATATAAATCTGGTTTAGCTACCTTTTTGTGGATATTGATAGGAAATTTGTCAAAGAAATTAGGGGTGAATGTAGATAAAAGATAAAATAATATTGATTTAATTATTTATATTAAAGATTATAAAAATCTAAGAAAATAATAATATACAGTTAACACCGTGAATTAGCTACAATTAGTAAAAGACGAAGAAATAGAATAATATTAAAATCTTGGGAATAGTGGTAACGCAATAATTAAAGGGGTTACTACTGTCGAAGCAATAGGCACTATAGTTGCACCAACTTTACAAAAAGTAGAGAGTAATCCAGTCGTACAAAATACAGCTATCGGTTTAGGGGCTAATGGAACAGTACAACTTGTATCAGGTCAAGAGTTTAATTGGTACGAGCTAGGTGGAGCTGGATTTGCAGGTGCAATAACACCTAAATTAAATAGTCTTGATGCTATTCGTGTCAATATGGGTATTGCTATGGGTATAAGTTTACTAGGAAATAATAGTAATGTAGGACAAGATGTTGGATTGGCTGGAATTGGTTCTTTTGTAGGTAGTAAAATTAAATACCCAATTTTAGGAAATTATATTTCTGAAACTATTCAGAAATACCCTTCTTTATTAGAAAAATATTTTGATGAAAAGAAAGAGGATAAATAATAATGATGTTTATTTATCGATTCTTTCGTAGATGTTTTGTTCTGCTTTTATTAACTTTAATATTAGTTGAGATAGCGGGGATAGTTTATTTTTGCAATGAATATAGTATTGTGTTTTTTATTGATAACATATTAAGAATACATAAAACTATTTTGCAAGTTAGTATAGAAAAAGGCTTTGTTTTAATTTTGCTAGGAGATGTTATATCAGGAGGTTTTTTTAAATATATTAAGAATGGATAAACAGCAATAAAAAGAATTAAATTTTGAAGATCAAGAAATAATATTTTTAGGATATATGTAATATGAGCAAAAATAAGATTAATCAAGAACGAGAGGAAAGATTTTATTTTGATAAAATAGAAAATATCCTTAGAGAGAAATATGGTATATACTCTCTTTTGGAGGGGCATAATGATAAACCAGATAAAATATTAGTTTTATCTAATAAAGATAAAGTGGGAATTGAATTAACTCAAGTTGATAATTCTGAGTATAATGAGTATTTTAATAAATCAGACAGTAAAGAAATATTAGAAATATTAGAAAAAGGTATTAATGTTGAAGTCCTTAAAAAGGATAAATGTTCTATAGACAGTGAAAAAGAAACTGTTTTAGAACTAATAAAAAAGAAAAAAAGTAAATTTGAAAATTATAAAACAAAAAATGGTTTGGTTGACTGTTTATTATTAATCTATTCAACTAGGTTTGGTTTAGAAATTAAGAATATAGATAATCTTTTTTATTATCTTGAAAAAGAATTAAGAAATATAGAATTTCCATTTCGATATGTTATTTTTACTAGTGATAAGGATAATTGTGGTAAGATTATATATGATAGAGAAGCTAAAATTGAGCTTACTTTAAGCAATGAAAATACTTCAAAAGAATCAATAGAGAAAGTCCTTTTTTTTATGAAGCCTGATACAAAATATAGTTTAGATGAAATTTTTGATAAACAACCAGTAATCTCTAAGAAAAGGAAAAAATAAAATAAATGGTAAAAAGTAGTTTAATTACAAAACAAGATGAGATTATGGATCTTTAGTAAAAAGCATATGACAAATGTCATATGCTTTAATATGAATTACTTATGCTGCGATTTTATCGGGCAGAAAGAGAGAAAAATAGTGAAACTTTAATCAAACAAAAAAATTCTAGCCTTATCGCATTCGGAATTGGTGAAAAAGATGTACACAGTACAGATCTTTATGAGGTTTCTAAAATTAATTTAACTAGTATAACAATTTTAGTAAAAATTTATTAGATATCTTTGATGATAATTCCTCGGTACATAATTACTATGGATTGGGGTAGCTTCAATGTACTATAACTTAGGTTACCGCTTTACAGTCCCATTATATTGGTGCTTAGCACAAGATGGTGATTATACTAAAATTTGTATGGAAAGTATGAAGTATAGGAATTGATATATAAGTTTCTTTAACTCTATAATACGATAAAAGAGAAATGTAGACTTAGATAAAAAATACCCATCTACTTTTCATATTTGTAACCCATAGATAAATTTTTTTGAGATAGAGCATTATGGAATTTCCTCTTTCTGTTACTTATGAAATTAATATTAAGGAAAAGTATTCTTTAGAACTTGAGATAAGATCACCATTAACGTTTATTATTGGTCCAAATGGTTCAGGGAAAACGCTTTTATTGAAAAGCCTAAAAAATAGCTTAGAGATGAAATATAAGGATAAAACAATTCGTTTTATTTCTTCTGGGCGTTTAAGTCCCTTAGAACAATATCGCTCAAAATGTAGTACAGTCTATTATGACAAAGATACACCTGATCAAGCTCAACATGGAGATAAGTATTTTTCCAAAGAGAGACATAAGATTGAATCTATTAATGGAGATTTACATACATTATCAGTTCGTCAGGATATTTTAATTAAGGTAAGAGAACGTTTACAGAAACTGTTTAAGCGAAACATTATTATTGATTGGGATTCTGGACAGTTAAAAGTTTCATTTTATAGATTAGGTGAAGAAAATTCCAGTTATTCATCTGGACGTGAGGCATCGGGATTATTGCATCTTATTGGTCTTTTAGCTGCATTATACGATGATGATGTCGGTATTTTGCTGATTGATGAACCAGAAATTTCATTACATCCACAACTACAAGCTTTTTTACTTAAAGAGATTTTACGAGTTACAAGAGAGCCTAATGAAAATAGCTATCAAAAAATTATTATAATAGCAACACATTCAGCAGAAATGATAAAAATATCAAAAACTGATGATTTATTGTCTTTTATTTTTTGTGATGATTTAAGAAAAGGTGCTAATCAAATTCCAAATAATGCTGGTGAATTAAAAAATAAAAATATTCAAAGTTTAATTGCTAGATTAGGACACGAACATAAATTAGCATTATTTTCGAGAACACCACTCTTGGTGGAAGGCTCTTCAGATGTAATTATCTGTAATACACTTTCAGATAAACTATACTTAAATATTGAAGCTGCAGGTTCACAGATATTGCCAGTTAATGGTAAAGAAATAATGTCTGATACAATAAAATTATTTAGGTTAATGGGAAAATCACCAACCATCTTAGTTGATGCAGATGCTTTTGCTGATAATTTGAATTTAGTGAAAGCTTATTTTAATAATGAAAAAGTAAAAAATGAAGCAGATAATTTAGCTAGTCAGCTTGGTCAGTCATCTATTTTAAATATGGCTGATTCTATCTATGAGGACTTTTGCAAATTAGTTGATGATGATTGGAAATCCATTGAGAGTGTAGCTACACAACACTCGTATTTTACTGCCTCAGGAAATGAAGTGTTAAAGAAAAGACGTTCAGCTTTATGCACTGTATTTAGTGAGCAAAATTTAAATAATGAGTGGAATAAGTTAAAAGCTAGGCTTGGTGCATTATTTGATATTTTTGAGAAAACAGGGCTATTTATTTTAAGAAAAGGAAATATTGAATGTTATTATCAATGTAATCATCAGAAGAAAAATAAAATTGAGGATGCTGTTATTGAAAGTGAATACATTTTAGAGAGTGAAGATAAGGAATTAGAAAATTCTTCATATCAAGAAATTTTGAACTGTTTGAAATATGCATCTAATAGTGAAATGATAGATGAATCGATCTTAATCAGGGATGAGTTGTTGAGTATCATATCTCCTGTTTTTGCACATTATCAAGTAGGTGAGAATATCTTACCTTTCCCAAATAAACCTTCTTTTTTTGATTATGAGGTAAGTGAGGAAGGTAAATTGAAAATAGAGATAAACAGTAAAGTGTTAGATGTACGAAAGGAACCTATTATATTAGATAAAAATGATCATGATATTATTGGAATTATCAATAAAGCTCTAGGTATAGTAAGGTAGATAAAAAAGTTGGTAAAAAGTGGTTTAAAAGCATATAGTACAAGGCTTTAAACCACGTTTTACCCAAGATTAAGAGTTTTTCTTCCAATTAATCATTTCAGAATATAAATTCTTTATTTTACAAATATCACCATCATTTGAAGTCATTTCTAAATTAAAACACATAGCGCTAGCCACATACATTGTATCAAAGTTATATTTATCTAAGCGCTTTTCTGTACCATCGGGTTGTTTTTGATACCGTTCAGAATAATTTGTTCTTTCATATCTAAAAATATCTGTAGCAATATCAGTAATATTCTTGTCAATATTAATAATTTCTAATGCAGATAAAAACTGCTCCGCTTTTTTATACTCAATAGCATTTGAGTCACTATAATCGTAAAAACGTAACACTTCATGTCTAATTAAAGGTGTTGTGAAAAATAGTGTTTGTCCTTCATTCAATTTTTTTATAAACCAACTACTATCCTGATTATTACCCTTCAAGATACTAATTATTTTATTTGTATCTAATAAAATATTTTGTTGCATACTACCACCTATTTAGATAATCCTAAAATATCAAACAATTTACTTTTCTGATTAACTGAACGTTTAGGTTGAATATTTGTTAATTTAATCTGATTTAGATCAACATTAAACGCAGTAGAAAGTAGATCAACAAAAGCTGCATTACTTGGATTTGGTATTTCTTTATTTTTAACAATACCATTCTCATTAACTAGTTCATAAGCTTTTCCATCATATAATTGAGATAATACTAATGATGAATGGGTTGCAACAATAAAAATAGTATTAGGAAAGGCATCATTTAATGCTGGTAATATTCTGGTTTGCCAGCTGATATGTAAATGGCTCTCTATTTCATCAATCAATACAACTCCTTTTTCATTTTCCAAATTTGTAGAGTTTGTAAAAAAAGCGTAACCAGACACAATCGATTGAACTATTTTAACTAATGAAGCAAATCCACTACTTAACTCACTTAATTTGCGCCATTTTCCTTCTATCATTAAAGATATAAATTTCCCACCTATAAGGCTCAATGAAGAGGGATCATTACTAATTCTTTCATCAATTCTATTTAGGATATGTAGTACTGACAGTAATTCGATTTCTCGATTATCTTCACTATTTTGATAACGATTAGCTGATTGAGCTCTCTGAATAAACCATGTTTCAATAGAATCATTATATTTATTATTATTGATATCTAGATAGATAGCCTCAAAATACGCTTGTTGACGTTCCTTAAATTCCCCCAAAACTTTGATGTAATCGGTATTGTTATTTTTAAAATATCCTCTTTTTTGGGCAGGAATATAAATAATAGGGTAGGGGGTCGTTTTCGCTACATGACTGATAAGATTCATTTTATCGATAAAAAAGTCATTATTATTAATTTTTGCTTTTTCAAATACTAATTTATTAGTTAAGAACCTATCTGGATTCAATTGATACTTATTACTAGAAAATAATAACGCTTGATATAGACTCTCTAGTGTTTTTGTTTTACCGACTCCATTATTTCCAATAAATACATTCATTTTGTCGTTAGGATCGAGATTTATTAATACTCTATCAATTCCCTTAACATTCCAAAATTCGTATTTTGAGGGTATCTTATCTTGTTCTATATTCATATTTACCTCCTCTAAAATAGATTGTAAAAACAATCAAATGAGTTCTAGATATTTATAATATAAGAAAATTATAGCCATTTTGCACTAAATTTTTATTCAATATTAAGTGACTCATCAAGTAAACTATTGCTAGGTATGTAACATGTTTACTTTGTGAAGTGAAAGTATCCTCGTCTGGTGTCAGACTTTCTACTAACCAATGCATAATATTGGCAATGTGTTTTCAGCGAAGTTAAGTGTGTTTGATGTGTTGGGTAATATGCAAAAAAGTGATATTCTATTTCCATTAATACCAAAATATAGACACATAAGGAGCATAAGTGGAAAAGTTATTAAAGACATTGAATAATATTCGTTCTCTGCGTCTTTTAGCAAGAGAACTCTCTTTAGAGCAATTAGAAACAATTTTTGAAAAATTTGAGATTGTTGTTCAAGAAAGAAAAAAAGAGGAAGAAGCACAACAAATTATTTTAGCTGCTCATCAAGAAAAAATTGAAAAATATAAAGAATTACTCAAATCTGAAGGTATTTCACCTGAAGAACTCTTAGAAGTAATGAATTTTCACCGTTTTAATCCATCTCAACATAAAAAACGCGCTCCCCGTCCAGCAAAATATAAATATACAGATTTAGATGGTTCACAAAAAACTTGGACAGGGCAGGGTAGAACGCCAAAAGCAATTCAAATTCAGCTTGATAATGGTGCAAGTCTGGAAAGTTTTGAAATATGATATAGGGATAATCTTTTGGATAGCCAAGTAATTTAGGCCCATATATACCGATTAATTTATGGTTAATAAAATAGAGGTTAGTGGTTTAAATGAAGTATTACTGAACTTTAAACCACTTTTAAACAATTTTTATAGTCTTTTATTTAAAAATATCGCCTCATAACAGGTTTTCGAGTTGACTCAATTGCATTTCTAAGTTGCTCAACATCTGGTTGAATATAGGTTAATGTTACCTTGATATCTCGATGACCTAGAATTTTTTGTGTAGCATATAAATTTTGTTCCGGATTTTTCATCAAGTTGGTTGCCAATGTATGTCTAAATTTATGGGGAGAAAGAGAGACCCCTAATTCTTTAGATATTTTTCCAAAATAATGAGACAATTGATCTGTAGTCATATTTCCTTTATTTCTTGTCACAGACGAAAAATTATTCAAATTGAATAATTGACTATTTTTTGCAATATGTCTTGCTTGTATTTCTTGCAAAAGTCTTTCTAAGTAAGGAAATAGTACCGTTGAAATTGGGATAATATGATCATCATGATTCTTATTAATATCAGATGAAATAAAAATGGTCCTATCAATAAGATTAATATCTCGCACTTTTAGTTTTAATAATTGCCCTCTACGAATACCTGTATAGATAAATGTAAATATAATAGCTTGTGTAAAAAATAAAGGAGAGTAGCTCTCTGGTAATAAGTTTTTATCTGAAACTAAAGTATCTTCTAAAACAGATAAATGAAAATCTCTGATAACTTTTTTGCGTTTTTTACCAACTTTAACCTGCATACTCTTGAATGGATTTTTATTTGTACGAATTAGGTTATTTTTAATTCCAAAATTAAAAATTGCATGGCAATGAGACATGTAATTATTCCAAGTAATAGGACAAATTTTTTGTAGAGAACGTACTCGCCATTTCAATACGAGTTCTTGGGTGATTTCATCAGCAAGAATATTAGGGGCAAATTTTTCAAATTGATTAATCACTTTAATATAACTTTCTTTTGTATCTGGCCTTAAATATTTAAAGGTTACATATTCATTCAATATTTCTTTAAATGTCATTCCTGTTAATGGTATAGCATTATCTATCATAAGTTCCCTCTTTATCTTCATCTTTCAATGTTAAATACATATTGTCGA
The DNA here is from genome assembly GCF_042433085.1 of Gallibacterium melopsittaci. Taxonomy (NCBI): domain Bacteria; kingdom Pseudomonadati; phylum Pseudomonadota; class Gammaproteobacteria; order Pasteurellales; family Pasteurellaceae; genus Gallibacterium; species Gallibacterium melopsittaci. The sequence goes on along the minus strand of NZ_JBHLWA010000040.1, from coordinate 41,334 downwards.
ATAATTGTTTATTAGTGAGTAATTTAATATCTTCAATGATATATCCTTGTAAAACTGATGTTCTTCTAGGTCCTTTAATTTCACATTTCCATATATTATAGTTTCCCGGTTGTCTCTTTTTATGTATACCTAATGCTTGGAAGTTTTTTTGTAGTAACTTCCAGTGTTCATTTGCAGATGAACCTATTTTACTTTGGCAATAAAATTGAAAAATGCCGGGAGATACTAAAAAGACATGTTGGTTAATAATATGTATTTTTGCTTTTGGTTCATTTATAGACAATGATTCATTGACAATAGATTTTTTTAACCAATCTAGGAAGCATTCTCCACTTAATTTATCTTTGCTGTCATTGTAAATTACCTCATTATGTGTAATTGTTTCATTATATTTATTATTTGTTGATGAATTTTTTGATCTATCTTGATTATTTGTATTATTCATATTTTTAGATAATAAATTTAGTGTAAAATCAAATAGATCTGTCTGATTGTTATCTGATGTATCTTGAGTTTTAGTTTCATTTGAGACAATCAATTCATCTTCCTTTTTTGTCATATTATTTATTTCTTGAATGACAGTCACTGTACCATTAAATATTGGTGGGCGTTTTTCAATATGTTCCCAAATAAGAGATGGAGAGAGTCTAAGTAAGGTAAAAGAGTTCTGTGGAGACCAACCATCATGAGATTTTACATGACAGTGCCAAATAGCCTTATTATCAGGTGTTGCTTCAATTATTTTATGTGTTTGCATTTCATCGAATAGTTTACTATTTTGTGTCGGTACAGAAATGCCTTGTTGCATAAGATAAGCTCGAATTTTATCAGTTACTGTTTTACTGATTAGCCAAAGGCTATCATTCGTAAGCCAACCATCAGAGCCGCCGTGTTGATTATTTAAAATAAGATCATGTGTTGTGATATAACGAAGTGCAATAGTTAATTGATTTGCAAAAGATTGTTGTGGTTTTTCTAATCGAGAAATATCACCGCCAAGATGTATAGCAACACTCATTTGATCTGCTTTTTGTATAATTTCGCCAACAATACCTGCTTTATCATAATGTCCTGCGCTTAAATAAAAAAAAGTGGATAAAGCGTCGGGATATTTAGCAATCCAATCTAATGATAATGCAGTAAGCAAATAATTTATCATGTAAGATCCCATTATCGGGTGTAAGTGATAATCACGGGTAGGGATGTATTTAAAACGATAGAAATTGGCAAGTTTACCTTGCCAAGGATACCAACGTTGATAATTAGGGTAGGTGTCAATATGAATATCAGTAATAATCTTTGCAATATCATGAATTAATGCACTATAAAAAATGATAATTGTCCAGATATCACTTTGTTGTGCCTGATCTTCAGCTTTTGCATTTTGTGGCAATAGATAACTTTGGCGTAGTTTGAGAGCAATAAAAATGACATCTAGTGTATGGTCAAGCATACCGCCTAAGTAAGCATGATGATGATTTTCTGACGCCGGAAAATCCTGTACCAGTTCTGCATATTTTTCGATAGGTTTAAGGCAAAGCAGATCAAAATTTTCTTCTGACATAGAAACAGATTGATAAATTTTTTTTAATAATATTCTCCTATGATTCGTATTTAGTAATTCTGCTGCTAATTTTGGTTTTAGCCATTCTGTCGTTGAAGTATCAATTTTTTCTTGATGATTAATTGTATTCTGTTTTTTCTTTTTATTTAGAAAAAGAGTAATTAAAGATAATAATTTAAAGATACTCATTGCCTTTTCGCCTTTTTATTTGCCTTTTTCTTTTTGTCTATAACATCATTCTCGGGGTAGGCCCATTCCTCTTAAAATAACAATTACCCTTATCTTCCTTTAAAGCCTTTTTATTCCTTTATTTCTAGTATGTAGCTGAGAAGTATTTTGAATATTAATTGAAGTTATATAAATAAATAGAGTTAAAAGAGAGTATGAAATTTTTAGAGGAAATGGAAAGAGAAAATTGATTATTCAAAATAATCAATTTCTGATGATGATTAGAAAACAGCAATTAAGATATATTTTTTATTTTTATTCTATAAGTAATTTAGAGTGTATTTATTGAGGAAGTTTTACGGATACTTAATTACCTGATTTATTAATTGTTATTAGGTGTGAGTATGCTGAAACGTTATTTTTTTCTATTTTCATTGTTGTTTGTACTAAATCCAATTATTGCAATGGCTAGTGAACAAGCTGAACTTGCACAAGCAATCAAACAGCTTCAGTCCGCAAAACAGGCTCTGCAACGTGCAAAAGCGCTTGCAGGCACTGAACCTCAACAACGTATCTATTTTCATTACGATCAGGCTAACAAGGATATTAGTTTAGTTGAAAATGGAATTTTCAACTATCTGAATTATTCTCGCGCACAACCTCGTAAGCCAAGTCAATTACAAGAGCTTTCTGGTGATTACCTCAAACAATCACAAACAGTGAGATAAGTTATGAGCTTGGTATTAGATACATTTAATCAATTAATGGGATCTGACGCAGATACATCATCAAAAATTTTCAGAGGACTATTATTGATGATTTTCCTGACAATTTCAGCTTGGATTTTATCCAGTGCGTATAAAGGTCTCGCCTTAGATAACCTGACAAAAGATGATTTTGCCAGTATTGCAATCCGACTCTCCTTACTTTTCTGCATTCTCACTTATTTTATTCTCAGTTAAAGGAGCTTTTTTATGCTTAAAAATTTATTCAAATATCCTATGAAAAGTGAGAAAAGAAAAAGAATCTCACAAAAATTAAGCTGTGTGCTATTTGCATTTTTACCCACTCTTGTATTAGCAGAATTGCCAAAAATGGAAGATCCTTCGCGGGGTGCAGGAAAGGGAATTATGGAAACAATAAAAAATTATGCCTATGACGCAGCTATTTTAGCAGGTTTAGCGATTGCAGCATTTAGTTTTTATCGTGTCGCTTCTAATGTAGTGTCAATTTACGGGGAAATTTCGTCGGGTAAAAAAACGTGGGGTGATCTTGGTATGCACGCTTTAGTAGGGTGCATTTTGTTAGTCGTCGTTATTTGGTTAGTAACAAAAGCCGCTGACATTCTATAAGTAAGAGAGGGAATAATGATGGCAAATGATAATACTATCACGTTTCTACCAGAACGCTTAAATCGACAACCCGTTGTGTTTCGCGGAATGACAATGTCTGAACTGTCTATCATTTTCTTGGCCGGATTTGGCATTGGGTTAGTGATTGGCATTGTTATGATGTTGTTTATCGGTGAATGGGCCATCATTCCCTCTTGTGCGTTGGGCATTGCGTTTTTATTTGTCTTTAAGGGAGGTAATTTAATTGCCAAATTAAAACGAGGCAAACCTGATACCTGGTTGCCTCGTTACCTTGAACAACGATTTGGGCGTAATCGTTTACTTATCAACTCATCTCCACAAAAACGTCATTGGTCAATTCGTCGCTAGCCATTCATTATTAGTAGGTTTCTATGAAAAGTATATTTAAAAATCGTTTAACGGATAAAGAACATCACATTAAGACATTGCGAATTGTTATTGTTGGTTTATTTGCCGTAATCCTTTTAATGGGAATTGGCTGGTCAACTGCACCTAGCCGATTACAAATTTATACACCACCTGATTTAAGAGGTGGTAGTCAGCGTCCTTGGTGGGAAGTGCCAACTTCCACAGTGTATGGCTTCGCATTTTATATTTTTCAGCAGCTGAATAGATGGCCTGCCAATGGGCAAGAAGACTATAAGCGTAATATTTTTGCACTCAGTAATTATCTCACACCTGGTTGTAAAGCATTTTTAGAGCAAGATTACAAAGATAGAGATAGTTTTGGTGAGCTAAAAAATCGGATTCGGGGTGTTTATGAAATCCCTGGACGTGGATTTAGTAACAGTCGGGTACAAGTACTAAGTCAAGATGATTGGATAGTGAATTTAGATTTAACCACAGACGAATATTACGGTGATGAAGCAGTGAAACGTACATTAGTACGTTATCCCGTCAAAGTCGTTAGGATGGAAAGCGATCTTGAACATAATCCATGGGGACTTGCTTTAGATTGCTATGCCGAAACGCCAAAACGCTTGGAATTGATGAATGCAGAAGAAGGAAATAAATAATGAAATTATCTACTACAACGAAACTAACTTTATTTGTTGTTACCAGTGTTATCTCCCTGCAAGCATCAGCAGAGATATTAATGCAGTGGCAACGTACTCCTTTAGTGATTGACTTAAATGTGGAACAAGAACGGATTATTTTTGTTGAGCGAAATGTAAAAATTGGTTACCCACCGTCTTTATCTGGAAAGTTGCGTATTCAAAATGCAGGCGGAACACTCTATTTAAAACCCACACAAGCATTTCCTGAAACCCGTTTGCAATTACAGGATATGCAAAATGGCGAAATTATCCTGCTTGATGTCGAAGCGAAAGAAAATAAAGATAAATTAGAGCCAATTAAGTTAGTTTATGAGCCAAAACAGGCAACAGACAGTGCCACTTTTGGTGACATTGAGCAAGAAAACCAGCCACTTTCAGATGTTGCCCAACCAAAATCCAGTTTACCTACGCCAGCAGCACTAACGCGTTATGCAGCCCAATCTTTATATGCGCCACTTCGCACAGTTGAACCGCTAGATGGTGTACAAAGTGTTCATCATCGTTTGCCTACTAACATTACAACACTGTTACCAGGCTTACCTGTTAAAGCAACACCATTAGCAGCTTGGCAACTAGGTGATTATGTAGTCACAGCCGTAAAACTTAAAAATCAATCTGCTGAAATTATCAAACTTGATCCTCGCTATATTCAAGGACGGTTTTATGCGGCGACTTATCAACACAACTGGTTAGGCGGAAAAGGAACGGCAGAAGATACAACAACAGTTTATCTTATCTCTCTCGGTAGTGCAGATAATGCGGTGATTGCAGAACCCAAACGTGTAGCTAAAAAAACAGTGAAATCTACTCGTACTCATCAATCGGAGGGAAAATAAGATGCAACTCAAGCAAAATAGCCTGTTAAAAATTATTGTACCGTCCGCTATCGCTATTGCTGTTTTTATCGGGATTAAAGCCTATAAATCAAATTCTGATGTCAGTGCTACACAAGTACAATCAACCATTTATGACTTAAAGCCAGAAGAATTGCGTGCATTAGGAATTGATGGTGATACACCGCAGGATACGATTCGTACTTTAGTCGGTACACTAAAGCGAACTCGTCAAGATGTTGAAGATGTGAAAACGCAAAATGCCGATCTCTTAAAACGCAATAAACAGCTAACTGATCAACAAAATAATGTTGATGCACAGATCCAAAGTGCATTAGAACGTGAACGTAATAACCTCACCGTTGAGTTTGAACAACGTGCAGCAAGCTTAACTGCTCAGCTTGAGCAGAAGTTAGCCAATTTACCACAGTTTGATTTTAATGCCACTTCACCAACTCAAACTCAAGAACAAAAGAATATAAGTGTAGATGAGGGCTTTAGCGATATTCCTATTAATGGCGATGTTTCAATGGGTATGCAGTGGGTGATGCCAGCGGATATGCGAGCATTAGACCGTAATGGCAAACCTGTCGCAGCAGGACAACAAGCCGATTCATTCGGGTTTCCAAGTTTATTTAATGAGCTAGATAACTCAATGGTAGGAAAAGCGTACGAAGATTTAACTGGCGTAAAAAGTAAAACGCGTGATGAAAAACCACCTGTACCAATTTATACCTTGCCTGAAAATTCCACCTTAATCGGCTCTGTAGCCATGACCGCACTCTTGGGACGTGTACCCATTGATGGTGTAGTCAATGATCCTTACCCGTTTAAAGTGTTAGTTGGCAAAGAAAATCTCACTGCCAATGGCATCATGTTACCGAATGTAGAAGGTGCGATTCTTTCTGGAACCGCTAGTGGAGACTGGACACTTTCATGTGTACGAGGAAAAGTAACAAGCATCACATTAGTATTTAATGATGGGCGTGTTCGAACGCTTCCACAAGGTCGTCAAGGCAATAGTAATAATGATGGTATTGGTTGGATATCCGATCCTTATGGCGTGCCTTGCGTACCTGGTGATCGTAAAACTAATGCACCTGAATATCTCACTTCTAACTTTTTACTCGGTGGGGTTGCTGTCGCTGCGGATGCGTATGCACAAAGTCAAACAACCACCGTGGTTGATGGTTCCAGTGTAGTTGGGGCAGTAACGGGGGATCAAGGTAAATATCTAATAGGGCAAGCTATTGGTGCTGGTTTAAAAGATACCGCAGAATGGCTACGCAAACGCTATGGTCAAACATTTGATGCGATTTACGTCCCTCCAGGACAAGCTGTCGCAATTCATTTAACTAAATCAATTGAAATTGACTATGAGCCAAATGGTCGTAAGGTCAATTACCTACAACAAAAATCGCGCCGTCAATTAGATTAAGAAATTAAGGAATACATTATGAATATGCTGATAAAAACTGTGACTATCGTAATTTGTTTATGCGGACTTGCGGCGTGTTCAACGTCCCAAGAGAAGCTTTTGCCTCGTGGTGAACAAACAATGTTAGATTTATGGCAGAAGAAAAGCGGAAATGCGAATTTGCTTCCCACTCGTCAGAATGTTGCTCAAGATCCTGTTCGTACCGTAAGCTTTGAAGAACAAGCGAGTTATACCCGCTCTGCTGAAAATGAAGTTAAAAACCTGTTTCCACGTCTCCCAAACCCTGATTTAGTGATGTATATCTTCCCTCATCTCTCTGATACTGATGAGCCAATGCCTGTGCCTGGTTATAGTACCGTTATTCCGTTTTACAGTCGCGTGCAATATGCACAAGCTGGCGAGCGTGTTGCCACTTACTAAGCACAAGAGAGGGACGGAATGACAGAAATTAATACAGTGAAACGTGAAGATTACACTAATAAAGCCTACCAGCAAACATTTCAGCAATGCAGTTCCTTTGTTGCGCGACTACCTTGGGTTGAATTTATTGATGATGAAAATGCAATATTACTTGAGGACGGGCAATCGCTTGGTGCCGTCTTTGACATTAAACCAATTGGAACAGAAGGACGCTCGGTTGAATACTTAAGTCAACTTAGAACACAAATTAAAGACGCACTACAAGATAGTTTTGAAGAACGAGACAACCATCCTTGGGTAGTGCAATTTTATTGTCAAGATGATGACGTTGCCTCAGATTATCGTGACGTGTTAGTTCAGTATATTCAGCCTAATGCGCAAGGTTCAGCCTTTAGTGAAGCTTGGCTAAATTTAATGGGAAAACATTTGCAGGATATTGCCAAGCCTGAGGGTTTATTTATTGATACAAAAATTACTAATACCCCATGGCGAGGGCAACTACGCCGTACACGGATGGTGATTTATCGTTATATCAATACAAAATCGAAAAAAGATGAGCTTTTATCACCATTGGAAAGCTTAAATAATGCGTGTGAGCGAGTAATGAACGCCTTATCTGGGGTTGGGGTAAAGTTAGTCCGTTTAAACGGAAAGCAAGTTCATCAATGGTTACTGCGTTGGTTTAATCCAGCTCCGACATTATTAGAGCCGTCTGAATTTTATCAAAAAATGCAGTATGCCAAACAAGGTGATACCCCTGACGATTTAATCATTTGGAATGATTTTGCCGAAACCTTATTTGTACAATCCCCTACTTCACAAGGCGATTACTGGTATTTTGATGGAAAGCCACATGAAGTTGTTGTCGTTGATAGTCTGCGTAAACCGCCAGAAGTGGGGTTATTAACTGGTGAAATGCAACGAGGGGATAACTTTAACGCATTATTTGACTTATTGCCTCAGGGAACCGTAATGGCAATGACAATGGTTGTCTATCCGCAAGATCTCCTAGAACAGCATATCCTCAATATTATGGATAAAGCCAAGGGCGACAATACTGAATCACGCTATGCAAAGCAAGACTGTATGACAGTACAAGAATATCTCAAAGATAAGCACAAAATGTACCGAAGTAATTTAGCGTTTTACTTACGCGGTGATGATGAAGAAGATTTACGCAAAAAAAGCCGTAAATTACGTGCGATTTTACTGGGAAACGGCTTAGTTCCCGTGCGTGAAGGCGATGAAATTGCGCCGCTCAATAGTTATCTGCGTTGGTTACCGATGGTCTTTAATCCGCAAGATGATCGCAAAAACCTCTACACCAAATTTAACTTTGTACAGCATATTGCCAATTTGCTCCCGGTTTTTGGCCGTTCAACAGGAACAGGACACCCAGGCATTTCCTTTTTTAATCGCGGTGGTGCGCCACTTGATTTTGACCCATTAAGTAAAAAAGACAGAACCAAGAATGCACACCTATTAATGCTAGGGCCAACAGGAGCGGGAAAATCAGCTACGTTAAACGGTAAAATTGCCCAATTAATGGCAGTATATCGTCCTCGATTATTCATCATCGAAGCGGGAAACTCTTTTGGTTTGATGGCTGATTATGCGGCATCACTAGGGTTGAGCGTGAATAAAGTTACGTTAAAGCCAGGGAGTGGCGTAACGCTGCCTCTCTTTGCGGATTGCCATAAATTGATCGAGGATACCTCTATTAATGATCGGCTGTCGGAAACCGCGATTGAAGACGAAGAAGCCAAAGAGCAAGTGGCAGAAGATGGCGATGATCAGCGTGATATTTTAGGTGAAATGGAAATCACGGCTCGCTTGATGATTACTGGAGGCGAAATAAAAGAAGATGAAAAACTCTCTCGCCCAGACAAAGCGATGATACGACGCGCTATCATGATTGCGGCTGAGAAAACCTACCAAGAAAAACGCCAAACGTTGACCCAAGATGTGCGTGATGCGTTGTATCAAATTAGTCGTGATGAAGAACTTCCAGAGAAGAAACGGGAACGTGCGTTTGACATGGCTGAATCAATCGGAATGTTTTGTCAACTTGGTAGCTTTGAAGCAGAACTTTTTAATCGAGAAGGCGAAGCGTGGCCCGATGCCGATATTACCTTGGTGGATTTGGCCACGTTTGCGCACGAAGGCTATGAAGCTCAACTTTCTATTGCTTATATCTCATTAATTAATCATATCAATAGCCTTGGAGAAAAATACCAATATGCAGGGCGACCATTGGTCAATATTACCGATGAAGCACACATTATTACAGTTAATCCTTTGTTAGCCAAATTCCTCACTAAAGGTTCCAAAATGTGGCGTAAGTTAGGGATTTGGTTATGGTTGGCGACGCAAAATATGAAGGACTTCCCAAATGATGCTGTGAAGCTCATTAATATGCTGGAATGGTGGGAACTGTTATGTGGGGTTGACGATTACGAAATTGGAGAGATTTGCCGTTTTAAACCACTTACAGCAGAGCAGAAAAATCTTATCCGCTCCGCACGAAAAGAAGATAAAAAGTACACAGAGGGTGTTGTGCTATCAGATAGCCTGGAAGCACTTTTTCGAGTTGTCCCGCCAAGCCTCTATCTTGCACTTGCAATGACGGAACCAGAAGAAAAAGCAGCGAGGATGCAGCTCATGCGCGAACACAATATCAGTGAATTAGAAGCAGCTTTTATGATTGCGAAACAGCTTGATATAGCAAGGGGGATTGTATGATGGTTCGCTTATTTGATATGACAACTCCACCGTTTAGTCATTGCCAGTTAGATATTCAATCTTGCTTTGTTCATTCATTGTATCGATTAAAACAAGCTATTATAAGGGAAATTGGTCAGCTGATTTCTATGAAGTTAAAACCTTATCGTGTTTATCAGCAACGTTATATTCAATTATTGTTTATTGGTAGTGGAGGTTGGTTCAATTTAGTCTTAAATGTAATGGGACAAACTCGTTTTCCAGATTTATCACCAAAGTTGCGTTACTACATGGAAGTGATAGATGAATTTGATGCTTATTATCTGATTGATACGTTACATCACTTACTACGTGAGGACAAAACAACAAGCTTATCCACAAAACCTGTGGATAATATTGTTAAACACCAGAATAAATCGTATCAAAAACAAGATGATAAATAGATTGTTTTTATATGTGTAAAAAATAATCTATTTATAAGGGGCTATTATGAATTGGCAAATGATAAAACAAAGTACACGGCTGATAATTGTCGTATTGCTTTCCTGTGTGGGGCTGACATTACTCAGTGCGGTATTAATGCACTTTTTCCCTAATCATGAGTTAAAAACATTTACTGAAGAATACCGTTCATTGTTACTGTTTTGGCGAATTATACTTTATGCCGTTATTTTTTATATCTTATACAAAATTGGGCAGAAAAATGCACATTGGGCAGTAGAAAGCAAACGTTTAGCAAAAAAAATGGGCATTTTTGTGGCGTTTGCTGAACTTGTCAACATTATGAATTTATTGGAGGCAAGCAATGTTTGATATGACGCTCCATGTAAATAGCTATTTTGAGTATTTCCTCACATTATTAGGCTGGATCATCAATGAAAATATTTGGTATTTGTTTGTCGAAACGGGGTTATTTGCGTTACCGATGATGTTATCTATCCTAAAACTTTGGCTCAAAGTTCGCGAAGAGGGCGATGATGAGGGAAATAAAGGAAAGCTGTTAATATCCAGATTGGAACACGCCTTGTATATGCAAGTTGTAATGATAGTGTTCACTTGTATGCCGTTAATGACGGCTTCAGTGAATAATCTTGTGTATGATGAAAGCCGTTCACAGCAATGTGGCTATACTATCCTAAAACCACAGGACACCAATCTTGGTGCAATGCAAAGTACCTTAGATGGGCAAGTTGCCAAATTACCGCTTTGGTGGGCATTTACGCACACCTTAAATAAAGCGGTAACGCAAGCAGCCATCACGGCGATACCGTGTAAGCCCGATTTACGTCAATTACGTTTTGATGTGCAACGTACCCAAATTACCAGCCCTGTATTGCGACAAGAGGTGCAAGAATTTTATGAGCAATGCTACGTCCCTGCTCGTACCAAAATTAAACGTCAACAAATTGAAGTCGATGAAGTACAAGCAAGAGATTTAGACTGGATCGGTTCTCGTTTAATGGTTGAAACACCAGGATTATATGACCGTTATCGTTCAAAGATGCCGCGTAGTCAGTGGACGTATGATCCACAGCGTGATCAAGCCTTACCGAATACAGGAAAAGGCGGTTTTCCAACTTGTCGCGAATGGTGGGACGATGCAGGCATTGGACTAAAAGCAAGGTTATTAGAACAGTATGATCCAAATTTGATACAACGGTTTAAAAATTGGGTAGATGGTAATAACTTACGAGGCTCATTATCCGAAAGTGATATTTTAGTTCGAACATTAGTACGTCCCGAAAATATTAAAGTATCAACGGGAGCAGCTTATTCTAATTTAAGTTATAACCTTACCCCAGACGATGATCTATTTTCTTCTGCGCGATCAGCTGTTTCAAGATTCTTTTCAGGTGTGGGAACAACTCTAGGCTTAACTGCAGCTACACCTGGTTTCGATGCCATGCGTCAAGCATTACCGATGATACAGGGGTTCTTAATTATGGCATTAACAATTAGCATGCCAATTATTTTGTTAATGAGTGCATATAGTGCTAAAACCGTGATGACACTTACCTTTGTGCAGTTTGGCTTATATTTTTTAACATTTTGGTGGGAATTAGCAAGATGGCTTGATACTTGGTTACTAACAGCACTTTATAATTCAGATACACATAATGCCTGGAATATAGTTGGAGTTATGAATCTTGAAGATGATACCGTAGTTAAATTGGTTATCGGAACAATGTATTTATTGTTGCCATCATTTTTTATGATTGCAATAGGATGGGCTGGTATTACAGTAGGAAATATAGCATCTTCTTTTTCTAGAGGATCTCAATCAACACAAGCATCAGGTAGTCAAGTAGCACAAAGGGGAACGAATATAGCACAACAAACAGCAACGAAAGGAATGAAATAAGAAAATATAAAAAAGCCAAGAATATTAAATTTCTTGGCTTTTCTAAATAAAAAAATCAGTTATCATCCTTAACTTTGCCCCAATACTCACCCCAACCATGTTCATATAAACCTGCTCCATGATAGGAGTTTTCTGAATTATCATTCTCTTGAGTAGAGAATGCATCAGATAATACCTCATCTTCAGAAGTACCTTTCTTGAGAAAATTAAGCACAATATATAGTGCAAATAGCAATACACCAAACATTACACCAAAAGCAATAATCGAAAATACAGCTGCTCCAATTATTGCTAATTGAGCATAATACAATACTGGTTGACTAGCTTTCTTTTCCAATCTTAATTTTTTCAGATAAGTGCCAAATCTGTACCCTAAATTATTAGTATCCGTCATTTTATGCACTCCACTTGTTTGGGTGATTAATTACTGTTAGGTATAGTCTATTTTTGGGAAGTTGTCAATGAGTTAAAACAATTCTGAATGACTTGCTAGCCGTATTAATTCAATTTGTTTAAGTTTCTTATTTGAATAAATTTCCAAAGTTTTTTTCACGATTACTATCAATGTAAAAAAATTAGTCATAATTAAGATTAAATTCCATTTTGCATTGATTTAATTTCAAATAAGTTAATTTGATCAATTTTCTCTGGGTGAATAACAATTGTTAATTTTGCAGGATATTTAAACCTAGTCTCACTTATTTTAAATGTCCATAACATTATTTTTAACAGCTCTTCATCTGTAATATTTTTGTGTTCTCTAATCCTTGTAATTCCTGAGCCAAATATAGGAACAGAAACACTTTTTTGAGAATATACAACATTTATCTCATCCCAAAACTTAATTAAAAATCCTAAATATTCAGGCATTGTTAAATAAGCTTGATTTCTTTCATTAAACTTCGAAAAAGCTGTCAATATATAGTCATTGTATAAACAAACTGTACCTATTTTATATCTTTTCGTCTTTCCAAAAATACGATTAGTATTTTCATCTAAAATATCTTCCTTGTTAAAAGGATATGTTTCAATATGTTTATTCAATTTATCTACATTAAACACTCTTTCTTTTATAAAAATACCATTTAATGACTGTTTTGAAATGATTGTATCATCTACTTGTGTATCAAAATATTCATTAAAAGCAATCACCTTTAAACCATCCTGTTTAAAGATATCACCTGTAATGATAGATATAGTAGTGTTCTCTATATTTATATTGATACTTTTCCATTTAGATACCCAAATCCATAAAATAAAATATATTACAATAAGAAAGATAAAAACAAAGCTAACTAGGCAGAAAACATTTTCTTTAAATACATTATTATCAATAATGAAAGCAAAAATACCTAAAAAAGTAGAAAATATAGAAAAAACTTCACAATACAATTTTCTTAAATTCACATCAAAAAGACGAACTTTTCTCATAAATAATAACCTTATTATTCATTTTAGAATAAAATTAGTAAAAATCTGTTATTTATAATAATATACTCCATTTTCTATTTTATTCTTAAATTGTATAGTAAAATCAGTTATACTGAGAGCTTTATAAATAATCTTTTTATTCATTGGAATATGAAGAGTCGGTACATTGTGCATTAACTTATCAAAGCTTGGTAATTTGTTCCATAAGTCTTTAATTTCTTGTCTTAAATTACCATTCCCACTCAATAAATCATTTTTTTCCTTATAATCAGGATAAATAACAATTACAGGTAAACCCAGCGTTCTAATGCCATATTCAATTTCTTCTGTTAACGCTCTTGAATTTCTAGTATTTTTACTTAAAAACAAGATAATATTCTTGGATACTTTTAATCTTTCATGTAATCTAGGTTTTAAGGTTCTTTCCCAATCACTTCCGTCACGTACACTATAAGTTGCATCGTGTGCATTGATAAAAGAAAACGTATTATCTTTTCCTTTCCACGCTCTTAACATATTGTAATAACAGAAATCTTTAGTTGCATGTGCACCTAAGTTACTTTCATTAAAGGGCTCTGCAACATAAAATGCAGAATAGTTTTTAGTTTTATTTAACATTATGGAGTCTCCTTTTTCACTTTAATAAAACATACACTCACTAACTCTGTTTCAAATCTTATTGTTGCTACTATTTTAATAATTGCATGTATCAAATTCCATTACTGATGACTGTTATGCCATATCTTATTTCTTAATTTTTAGCTCACTATGATAATTAATTAACGTACAAAACTGAAAATCATTGCTTAATTTCTCCGGTGAATTTTTCATTTCAGTAATGTATCGCTCAACAAACTTTTTGAAGTTACGGATAATTTTTTTCACATTGCCTTGAATACAAAGAAATTCTTGCTTATCTCTGAGTTGAATATTGGTATTCATAATATCATTATGTAAATCGACAATAATAGCTTTAGTAAAGTCTATCCCTTTATAACCTCCTTTATCATTATGAATGGTTTTAAAGCAAATTTTGTCGTTCTCTGGTTGTGGTAGATTAGTTCTTAGCGGTAATGCAAAATGAAGATTTTTAACTTGAACAAGCAGAACACAATAAGGGCGATGATCTTTTTCAAGAATCTCATTAAGCATTGGCGCTTTATTAACAAAAAAATCTTGTGATAAGAGGTCAAGTTGTAAATCAAGGTTTTTTATTAGCATACATTTTTTTCAAAAAATTCTATAATATTGAATTATATAGTTTCTAAGAAATAAATATAGTCATTAATACTTGATCTTTTCTCTATATCATCTATTATATAGATGTGGTGCTAGAGCATGCCCACGTTAATAAACACATAGCTCAAGAGATGAATTTAGTGGTGCTAGAGCATGCCCACGTTAATAAACACATAGCTCGATAGAAGACCCTTATTTCGTATAAGGTTTTTTTATTTTATCTCCCTATCCATTAGATATTTTTTCTATTGCTAACATCTCCATATGCTTTGATTGTTCAATGGTATAGCCTTTTTTACTTTTTTGATAGCTTGTTTCTTATCTAATCAAAGACTGTTCCCAGTTAATTTGTTCTGCATCAATTATCTTTATTCCCATTTTACGAATTTCACTTAGAGTACTGTGATAAGATAATGCCATTTTTTCAATGTCAGCTCGACTCGTGATACGAGGAATAGTATGTTCTTGAGCTTGCTTTTCTTTGTAGCGTTTTGTATTTCTCTCAATACTTAAATCAATATTAATCGGCAACTTTAAATGCTCATTCTTAACTTATCGTATTTGTCGCTTAATTCGTAGATTTTTTCGATAATATCAACGGCTTTTACTTGGTCTTTTTCACATAAAGATAAATACTCTTGATCAAGCTTATGTAAGAGAACTTTATCTTGTTCAAGACTTGATAAATCTATCTTTCCTCTTTTTAAAACGAGCATATCAGCTTTAGTATCAGCAACAACTTCACAAACAATATCTGTTAAAACAACATAATCTTCTTTTAGGCTTTGTATCATTTCAGCTTTTCGTTCTGTACTTAACATTTTATTCTCTCTAAAAACTTATAATTATTAACACTTCTTAATAAACTATATTTCTTTACTCCAGTCTATTACTCTTAAACCATTTACTTTAGTAAATTCTTTGACATTAACATTAGAATGACTCTCGTTCCTGCATTTGCGGTTGTTCTCTATCTGGCATAAAATCATCAGATACTGTATTCACATCATAAAACCAACTATCCCAAACATTATTTAATGGCGTGATAATACGAGTATTACCTTGAATGATAATATTCACATTTTTTGTCGTGGTCGGTAATTCTGCAATTTTAGGGATTCTAATTGCTTGACTTTTATTATTCATACAAACTGTCGCAGTTACTGTAGTCATAGCCCCTCCTTTATGTATATATTCTTTGTATATACTACAGCTTATTTGATATCTATAAATCGTTTCTATAGTCATTAACACTTAATTGTTTCTTTATATTGCTAACTTTGATTATCTAGTTGGATAATGACATCACAACGTCCGTTTTCATTAAATTTTATGATAATCTCAGAATCACGGTTAATTGTAATGTGATCTTTACCAGATGGTCTTTGCAAATAATACCTGGTACAATGGTCATTAAAACTTATGCTATCATCATGAGAGGCTTCATATTTATCAATCCACCATTCAATTCCAATTTTTAATAGAGTAAAAATTAGGAATGACAATGAAAGTATCACAACTGCCATTAATATATTGTTTGTGATATCGCGTATTTTTTTTCTATAATAATATTTGTTTTTCTTAATCATATTTTTCTCTAGTTTATTTTAAGTAGTTCTAATTGAATATAGCCAAAGAAATGAAAAAACATATTATCCTTTATACTTTTTGTTGTTTTTTGTAATAATCACTAATACCTATTATCATTAGTACTAACATTAGTAAAACTATCCAAAATTGATTTTTTATGTACTGCCATGCAAAATCAATGAAATCAATGTTATTCATTGTTTTTATTATTGCTAATAACACAATGTTAAAGATAATGTATAAAATAAAAACAATGATGTTTGCTATTATTAATTTCTTAATATGATTTATTTTCATATTACTAACTATCGCTCTCACTAGCTTGATTGTTGAATCTTTGTAAACGTTGTTAGTAAGTCACAATGCCTACAAAGATTTCAATTAAAAATCTGACAAACACACATTATTTTAAATGAGGACTGCCAGATTGATATGATACTACTATTTACATTTTTCAAATGATTCTGCTTGAATTAAGACGGGGGTTTGGTGATGCGCTGTTTCCCATCCAAAAAGTGAACCATGGACAACTTGGCATCCAAGCGGTGTTTTTTCTCCAGGTTTACGATTGATATTGATCACTTGCATCCGTTTCACATTTTTTGCAGCATCATAAAAATCAGCTTTATTAACATTGATACCTTTTTGTAAATATAAGAATGGATAATCATTCTCTAGTTTAATGATTCCTGTTAATGTGACGGGTTCATTATAATTATATGTCTTTGCTTCAGCTAAAGTACATACACCTAAACTAATACCAAGACCAAGTATTGTTATCATGAAAACCTTTTTCATATTGTATTATCCTCTCTAGTGAACATTAAATTTCTTTCCCAACGATCCAGCCTTCGTGCTTACGAATAGCTTTTACAAATTGTTCTCTCTGTGCATCTGATAGTGCGCTCATTGGAGTATTCCTATCAAGCCCTGTGGCTTTTG
Organism: Gallibacterium melopsittaci; assembly: GCF_042433085.1. Lineage (NCBI taxonomy): Bacteria > Pseudomonadati > Pseudomonadota > Gammaproteobacteria > Pasteurellales > Pasteurellaceae > Gallibacterium > Gallibacterium melopsittaci. The sequence goes on along the minus strand of NZ_JBHLWA010000040.1, from coordinate 24,195 downwards.
TAATCTGATTGATATATAGTTCAGTATCATTTTCTTTTGGCGGTGCATATCGTTCCATCGCTTTCGCTATACTAAGATTGTTATAGGAGTTTGTTTTTAGTAAAGCATGAATTGCTTTCTCGCCAGCTGTTTCATCAGGAAATACAGCAAACCCGCTTGGCCCACATCCTATTGCGCCCATACTCCGTGAAAAATCCCCACATTTTATATTTCCGGGATTGTTATTACGCCAGGCTAACGAACCACCCTCACGCCGAGTTAATGTTCCATCTGCGTTTTTATAGACAGTAGCTCGCCCATCTGCATATGCACCATCAGATAATTTAGATAGTGCGCTTGCACCACTATTACTATTAGAGGTACTACTACCTCCTGAAGAAATGCCATTCCAGATACCTGTACTGCCTGATCCTTGTGGTACATTTAAGTCAATTGGCTCATCAGGACGAATATAGAAATTACCTTCATTGCTGTTATCTATTTCTTCTTTTTTCCCTTCTAAGACTCGCTGTTTATCTTGAGCATTGCTATCAAGTGATGTCTGTTGTTCTTGAATACGTTTATTCATCACAGCTAATGTCGTATTGTTAGTTAAGCTATGTTGTAATTCCATCTCCATGCGCACTTGATTAATTTCTCTATCAAGCATCGTTAAAGCTTTTTCAAGCTCTGCTTGTGCTTTTTCATTTACCGCAACATTTGGCTCTCTCATACCCGCTAAAATTGTTCGTCTTGCAAGTAATGCTTTGTCTAACACTCGAGATAACGCTATTTCACTTGCTAAACGATGAGATAATACGACTGCATCAGGATCTTCTTTTAATGCTTCGATTAAACCTCTTGTTATTGGAATTTTTGGAGAGGATACAGCTTGTAATTGTTCTGCTGTTGGCTCTTGTGTATTAAGGACATCTTCCAAATCTTTTAAGACCTGGATATGCTCCTCTTCAATGATTGGTGATAATCCAGCTCCCGCAGTTGCTTTTTGTTGTCCGCAAGTGTTACAAGTTGCCAGTCCTTTGTCGCCAATTACGCGCTTAGTAAAATTACGCACCTCTTCAGGTTTAGTAAATGCTTGACATAGCTGCCCACTACATTCATTATTTGCAATCGCATTTTTATTTAATACTGGCTTATTATTCAGCAAATTATAGCCTGCTTCAGCAACATCACCAATTACATCAATGAGTTTTTGTCCTTCACCACCACGTTTTGCACCACCTATCCAATTGATACCTTTCTTACCCCCATCTTCTTCTGATTTTTTCTTCGCTTTAACTGCATCTTGTTCTTGTGAGGCAATTTGTACAAAATTTTGTTGTTGTGCCATTACACCCCAATTTGCATCAGCCATATAATCTGCCATTTTACTCGATATGGCTTCACAGCTTGTTTTTGCCGCAGCAAAATCTAATCTACCTTGTAAAACCCCATTAGTCAGGAGATCATATAATTGTGGATTAGCACGCTGAATAATCAATGCTGGCATACTAGCAACAGCTCCTGTCGCTGATTGAATAATATTACCCATTAAATCTTTAAATCCTTCGGTGAGTCCATTTAGCTGATTTTTTACGGTTGTCTTAATGTCAAAATTACCGCACATTAAATTTGCTTTCCACCCTAAACCGAATGCAAGTTCATATGGTCTTTTTCGGCTTGGTGGTGTCATCACTGCAGATCCTCCGCCGATTTGATAATACACTCTATCCGATAAAACTGAACCAGATTGATTTACCGCATATTGGTTTGCAGCTTGTATAGAGCTTGTACAAGAGAAAAGTAATAGCGTTAATAAAGAGAGTTTAAATTTCATTACATTATCCTTTTAATTCCAATCTGTGCTAAATAAGAAAGTTTGTCCGCGCCGTTTACAACAGCTATAAGGTCGCCATAACGCCCAAGCGTAATCTTGTTGTGTTGAGATTTTGTCCGAGTAAGTATCTGATGGAGAACGATCAGGAAAAATGGCACAAGAATTTTCCATTTTTGGATATAACATTTGCCATTTGTGCGTTTTAATCTTCCCTTCCTCAATAGGAGGCGGAGGCCAATAGCCACGGCTAGGTCGTGCTTTTTGTGCTGCGGGAATATATACGTGTAATTGTCCTGAACGAGAGATAATATCTGCTGCTCGTTGTGTCGTAACAGATGCCGCCTTATACGGATGAATTTGCGTAACAGCTCCCGCCCTCGGATAAATATTCCCCCATATATCACCTAGATTTCCGATTTCACGCAATCCTGGTGTAATAGCTTCTGGATAGAGAGATTCAGGCATACCAGTACGCCAACCAACCACATCAAGTCCACTTAAAAAATGTGGCTTAAAGGGTGATGTTTGCGTATTACAATAATAGCCAGATCGACTTAACAATTGAGTAATTGCACCACCTGGATGGCCAATAACGTCCACGTTCTTAAATGTCAGTTGGGAATATTGTTTTGTTTGTGGACGTTCATTTTCTGGCCCAGCTTTGATCCCCAGCCCCAATAATTTCACTTCCGTCCACGGATTCTGTCCCTCATGGTTATAGCTACTTACCACTTGTTCGGGTAAGTAATGCCGTACTTTGACTGAAGTACGAACTCTGCATCCACTCCAACCACAATATAGCCAATAGCAGATACCAACGACACGATATTCCATACAACTAGGCGATGCACTAGATGCCATAATTTGGGCAGTATTTAATGCAAATGCGGTACTTACTGAACTAGATAATAATAAAACAGTAACTTTTAGTAGTTTCATTTTTGCTTCTCCTCTTTATATTGTTGATAACGAGTTAAAGCTTCTTGTACATCAGTAATTCCATACATCACATAATTTTTATCATGTTCAGTAAAAACAATTGCTGGGACTTTCTTAATGCCTTGCATAAATCCTTTTGTCAAACCATCATATGCTTGCTTTAATAACAATTCTTGTTGTTGCCAATTATCAGTTTGACGGAGAGTATTTATGATATTTAGGGCCTGTTCAGGGTGATTTCCAAGCTGAAATTTTTCAGCAAAGTTAGACTCTACTTTTTCGACTTGATCTAAATGATAGATATGATGAGCAAGTTGTTGATTTGATAATGTGTAATGTTCAGTTGTGTACACGGTAATATCTATTTCCGAATATACATAACAACTTATACTTAAGAGAACAACGCCAAGTAATTTTTTCAATGATTACTCCTTATGTTTCATGACAACAATGCATAATGAGTAACGTAAAAAATTCTATGATCAAAAGATATTGTTAATTATTTATCCAGATTGAATAAAAACTTATTTAAAAAAAGAGGAGATTGGTTTAATAAAGAATTAGCTGGGACTGTTTGTTCTACAATAATAGAGTTATAGGTATTTCTTGAAGCTCGCAGAAGCGATTGAAATTGCTGTTCCAACTAAAAATGCAGCGGGTATCAGTAATAAATTAGGATAGATGCTGAAAGGTAATGAAAGATATAACATCCAAGAGCTAATTAATAATGGCAAAATAGCACGTTTAGCATGATGATACATAAAACTTGATTCATAACCATAACCAAATCGTCTTAGATCACGACGCACTAGACCATCTGTGAAACCGACAATTGCCACTAATATAAATAACGGACTTGTAAAAAATAAAATGAGTAAGCGAATAATAAATGTCATCATAATATAGATAATAGCTTCAATATAACCTCGTATTACCATAAAGACGGAGTGATTAAGTTTCATTGAAACTTGTGCGTTATTTAGCCAATTAAGTAGTCCTGTCTTCACAAACACATAATGGTTTACGGTATCCATTGTTTGCTGTGCAAATACAATAGGATCTGAATGTAAGATGCTTTGGGTAAAGTGAGTAGAGAAGTATTGCACTTCTTGAAGCATCATTTGTTTACTATGTAATGCGCCTTGTTCTTGCCAAAACCATGTCACTCCAACCCATTCAATGATAATACTTAAAATCAATGATACGACTAAGACACCAAACGTTCTACCGATTAAAGATAACAACGTACTTAACAAACCTTGTCTGGGTTCTTTTACCTGTTGTTCAGCCATTAGTGACCTCTTCTTGTTGTTCTATTACTTCAGTATTAATACTATTGGCCACATCCGCTGCTATATCTAATGAATTGATCACACCACTACTAACCACCTGCTCAAACGCCGCAATCGCTTCAGAAGATGGCGTATATTCATACGCGACTCGTGACCATAACGCTTCCCCAGTTTGATAATTCTTTTTCATATATTCACTTAATTGTTCAATAGATGCGGGCATATTTTCATATTTATCGGAGACAGGTAACGGCATTCGAATTTTCCAAAGCTTGCCGCCTTCGAGCAAAGCAAAAGCTTGTCCTTTGGGTAGGCTAATTACGTTGGCTGGAGTAATCATGGGGACTTTTTCAGAGCTAACACGGTCTTGTGTATTAGACGTGAAATGTTGATCGCTGTAAGGATTGCTACTATCTGTTACGCCAGAAATCGTGGTATTTTTCAATACATCAACTTCATGTAATTGATTCGTTAAAAGTTCAGCAGTAGCTGGTTCGCGTACTCGCAACATAATCAAATTATTAAAGTTACCAATGACCTGTCCTGCTTTCGCTTTATTGCCAATTCTGGCTTCAATATCAGATAACGTTTGCGTATAAGCAGTAACTTGAATACCCGCACCGCCTCCTTTATTAATTAATGGGATAAATTCATCCCCCATTAATTCGTTAAATTCATCACAATGTAGATTAATAGATACTTTTTGTGATTTACCCTGTAACGAATCAGGTAACCCCTGATTAATCCCATATTTATAAATATGCCCCGCCATTGACACCAAATCTGCAAACATAGAGTTACCTACGGCACTGGCGACAGTTGTATCGGATAATGCATCTAATCCGATATACACAATACCCCGTTTACGGATAATTTCTTGCCAGTCGAAAATTGGGCGTTCATCGTGGATGTCACTGTAATTTGGAGCAAGCAATTCAGCAATTTTCCCCGTTGTGAGCTTTTCTAACAAAGGCAACAAAGATGCCACAATTTTATCAAAATAAGTTTTATCGTAACGCACGGCACTACGTAATCCATCTAATACAGGATCGTAAATTTTGGCTTGTGTGAGATATTGTTCAAGGGCAATCACAATCGGATCCCGCCCCATCATATTGCGAGGTGTATTTTTATCATTAATTTTACTTGCGGCAGCAGCAATAGCTTCCCATGCTTTAGGCTGTGTTTTCCCTAAAAATTTGGTTGCATAATCAATAAATAACTCATCAATATTTTGTACGTAGCGAGCAATCGAAGGATAATCAGGACGGCGGCCAAGCTCTACTTGCGCACGTGCAATGATATTTACAAATCGCCACGCAAACTCCTTAAATGCAGCACTATTCCCCTCCGAACTTAATTGCCCTGAAATACGTCCAGCCACCTCTGATACACGTCCGAATCGTCCTACTGCATTATATCGAGCAGATATTTCAGGCCAGCCCAAGTGAAAAACATAAAACTCATTTTCGCGTCCTGCGCGCTTTGCTTCTGCATACATACGTTTTAGCATATCAGCATCACCCTTTGGATCAAAAAATACGACAACTTCGCGATCATCAATGCTTTTACCTCGATGAATATCTTGCGTAACCAACATTTCAGCTAAACGTGTTTTTCCTACACGTGTTGTCCCTAACACAATCGTATGTCCGACACGTTCTCCAAGCGGTAATAACACATCTTGCTCATCTAATTCGATACCGTGAATAATGGGGCTACCACCGACAGGCGGTAGAGGACGAACAGGGTTATACCATTTATCAGTACGTAACCATTTAGCGAGTTTTGGTAAATGCTGATCGCTCCATTTTTCGAGCGATCTTGCTTGTTGATATAGAAAACTAGGCTTCACATAATCAGCTACTTCAGATCGCGTACACGTATAAAGACGTTGCGTATGCTTTTGCTCCCAGGCGAAACCACGTCCTAAGAAGAGGTAACGAGAACTTACGGGCATCTGTTTACTGGTTAATGCGTAATAAGGTAATCGGCGTATATTTTTACGAAATTTGAGGATACGCCAACCTTGTTTAAAACGCACAAAAGAAAACAGCCAAAACGCTCCACATATCCCATAGCCAATGCTTGGCGTTAAAGCCAAGCTCCAAGGAGCATAAAGGCAAACTGCACCCGCACAAAACGACACGATAGCAGAATTTAACTCAACAGCAGGACGAAGTACGGATTCAATGACGTGTTTATTACTCATTAAGTTCCCTTATCATTGTTCAATGCTTTGTTGTGTAATTAATACAGGATAATGTGTTAATTTAAGACGTTGGGCTAAATCATCTGCACTTACAGGCAACAACGGCATATTTTTAGCGATTGTGCGTAATTGCTGTAATCGCTCATAATCTTTAATATTTACTACAAGCCCTGTTGCACCTATTTCCGTTAAATAAGCTAAACGTTGTCTTAACCACATTTCAGATACTTCATCACCACCAATTAAAAACATGGGTTGCATTGTGGGTAAATTCATTTTTCTTGGTACCACTTTCCCGACTTTCATCAAATGCGACACAATCGGTAATAAATCTTTTTCATGAAACATCGGTGGCAGCATATCTGAATGAACCATAGCCTCACTATTACTGTCAATAATAGGCTGAATCGGCTCATAAAAACGTAATGCACTTTCACCACCGACATCGGCAATGACTTCTAATGCGTGAGCTGTTATTGAACTGCATAAACTGCATAAAAACAAAAAAATAGCAAAAAATCTCATTATAATTCACTCAAATATCAAAATATCAGATAGACTAATTAACGGGATTTAAGGGTTTACCCAAATCAAAGATGTCGTGGTTGCTACATTCACAGTTTTTGCTGTTGATGGCAAAATCCACTGAAAATGCGTTGATTTAGGTGTATCCCATGTGGCAATTGGGGGCGGTGCAGTCCAGTTTTCTGCTTTTACTGTCATTGTATTCGCATTGGTGTTACTCATCACTGGACGGGAAATTAAGGAAAGGTGTTTTTTTACATTATTGATATAACGTGCAGCGATATAACCACCTTTCGGGTGATGATAACAACCACTCGCCACTAACCAATTTCCTCTCTCCAAATAACAATCTCGCAAAATTTGTGCAGCAGCAATCAAATTAGAGGTTACATTGAATCCCTCACACGCAGATCGAAAATACCGTACGCCATTCCAGCCTAAATTGACTTGAGCAATGCCAACATCAATATTTTTTAACGGATAGCGTGATATAAATTGCCTTAGCGCCTCACACGCTTTTGTATGTGATGGGTAAAAATAACTTTTACCGCTTACATTAATGGCGTACGGATAGGGTTGTTTAACCTGTTTTTGTGTGAATGTTTGACCTGTTTCATTCAAAGCAATGGCATAGAGTAGAGAAGAAGGAACTTGATGATGTTCGGCAATTTGATGAAAAATGCCTGGAATAGGTTGAGCTATGACAACTGTCATATTGCAATACATTAATAAAGCAACAAGAATATGAAGAAATGCTTTATAAACCATATACCCTATCCCAAGTACCTGCTTTAAAAATGACTGGGATTTTGCCTTGCCCATGTTGTAGCCACATACCCTGATCGTGATTCAACGTGATTTGGCGAGAACGGACTTTATTGATATCAATATGCTGTGAAACAGCCCAGTCTCTGATTGCCTTATCATTTTGTGCTGAGTCAACAAAGTAAATATCAATTGATTTACCTTGCTGAATAAGTTGTCGTAATTTTTGATTACATTCATTGCAACTTAAACGTGTGAAAAAGACCAAGCGTCCCTCAATGGAAATATTTTCTGTATTAGAGGATTGAGAAATAGGGGAGATATTAGGATAAAGTTCTTTAAAAGCCGCATCATAAGCAAGTTGAAATTTAAGTTCTTTCTCGACACGTTCAAATTCTTTTTTCGCAAGCAATCTGGCATATTTTTGTCGTTCAGTATCTGTTTTCGCTTCGATACCTAATGTTGTTAAAGGGTCAAGATTTGGCGACCAATATTGTCGTTCAGATTTTCTAATCTGTTGATAACGTTGCCATTCTTCGTTGGTTAATCCCCATTGTTTAGCTTGCTCATCAGTCGTTAATGCTTGTAGTGATGAAGAAACTCGTTGTTCTGCTTGTGTAATGGCTTGTGCTGCGGTCTCTTTTGCAGTATTAAACGTCTGTGTTAGCGTTTCAGAAATAGCAAAAACGGAAGTTGAACACATTAGAATAGACACTATTAATAAACTTTGTGCAGTCAATTTAGCTTGATTAATCATATTAAGCCTCTTTTAACACTTAAACGCTTTATTGCGCTGTATTAATAACGTGTTGTGTTGATTCGTTATCTGATGAAACAACTGGAGCTTGTTTAGGGGACTCTCTAAGCTGGAAACATACTGTGCGAGTTTGCTCATTGATAGTCAGTTGATAAGCGGAGCCAGCTAACATTTGTAGGGCATCACGTAACCGCATTGGGCCAAATTTTTGGTGAATTTTAGGTAATGGACGAGAATAGAGCGTAGAGAGATGTGGTTGACCGAGTGATGAACACAGTGCTAATCCAGTATCTTCTAATGTAAAACGCAATCCTTGCTCAAGGATAAATTTTTGATTCTTTTTTGGTTGCATTTTTACAATAACGAATTGATCGAGTAGATATTTTTGCGTTTTTTGTGTATCAATGGATGTCAATTGATAGCGATCAGTTTGAATAACGCGAGGTTCATCTTGCTCATCAATATAGATATCAGGGGAAACGACCTTCACTTCATCAAGTAATCTAGTTTTTTCTTGTTGTGCAACGGGTGTAGGAATAGAACTCACTTCTTGTTGTAATGATGTATTTGATATATTTTTAGAATGGCTACATCCCGTTAAAATAATAAGACAAGTGACTAAAGTAGCAAATAAAGATTTTTTCATTTTGTTCATCTCCAAATGGTTGACGATTAAAGATGGAACAAAAATAGAAAAGACACTGTGAAAAATGAACAAGAAATTAATTATCGAAAATAATTAAAAAAATTGCGTTTTAAGAGCAGTTAGTTATGATGTTTCATTAATTCACATTTCTTTTTTCTCCGACTCAGAATAACGAAAGTTCACTGTTAATTTGCAGTCTTGTTTAAATCATTCGTAGTTGGAAAAATACAATATGTTGACAAGGAAAATAATGTTGTGATATTGGTTTTTTTGGGTATAATAATACGGAGCGACGGGTAAATCCTAGTTAAACTGCGAAGCGGTTTCTGTATCGTAAGCGTATGTGAAGTACGTCAGCATTAGGGGCTGTCGCCCAAGTTTTCAAGCCACCAGTTTTATGATAAATTGGTGGCTTAATTATTTGTATTAAAGGATCATTAGAATGCAAATTTCAGTTTATCTTGATGAAAGCGGAGATCTTGGATGGAAGTTTGACGCACCTTATCGTCAAGGTGGATCAAGTCGTTATTTAACGATTGCTGCAATCGTAGTTAATCATGATAAACGTCATTTACTTAAACGGTTGATGAAAGATTTGTATAGAAAAACAAAGACTCCTACCAAACCAATAAAGAAGTTAAATGGGCCAATCTAGAATCAGAACATCGCCTTTGGATAGCACAAAAATTAGTTGATTAAAAAAATAAATTAGGAAATGATCTTCAATATTTTTGTATTACTGTATATAAAGAAAAAGTAATGCCTCATATCCGAAAAGACCCAAATAAGTTATATAATTATATGATAAAACTTCTGCTAGCTAGAGAGTTTGCTAGATATGATGAAGTTATTTTCAATGTGGATCAATGAGCAATAAAAGTTGAAAGTGGGAATTCATTACATGATTATCTGCAAACATCGATTTGGTTTGAATTAGGTGCTAAAACGATTATCCATACTACACAGTGTGATAGTAAATGTCATCTAGGTGTCCAGTTAGCAGATATTATTTCAGGAATTGTTCAAAATCATTTTGAAGATGAGAAGAGTGAGCCTTATAAAACGCTAAGGATATATAACGAAGTGAAAACACTCTATTTTTAGATCTTGATAACTATAAGAGAATATATTTGTACGTTGAAATTTCTTTTTAGGAAATAAGAGCTGGTAAATAAAAAAGCGACCGAAGTCGCTTTTGTTGACAAATTAAAGCTAAGCCATATCATCGTGTTCAACGAAAGAATAAACATCTTTCATCGATACCACTAAATGATCTAAAAGCCGAATGTCAAATAATTCGCAAGCTGCTTTTAGTTTTTTAGTAATGGTAAAATCAGCATTACTTGGCGTGACATCACCTGATGGATGATTATGTGCAATGATCATTGCCGCAGCATTTACCTCCAACGCTTTCTTAATAATATCTCTAGGAGATATACTGGCTTGATTGATAATGCCTTTGAATATGATATCTGCACAAAGCAGCTTGTGCTGATTAGACAAAAATAATACTAGAACCACTTCTCTTGTTTCTGCCCCAATCTTCAATCGACAATAATTAGCTGCAAGTTCAGAAGAAGTTAACATTGGCGAATCAGATTGATATACTGGAGATTCCTCCATAATACATTCAAGACAAGCTAAAGCATTATTAATAGTTAATTTTTGTTCCGCAGTTAAATTCATATCGGTCTTCCTCTAATTTAAAAAATAAAAAAGGGAATACCGCCCAAACGGGAGTATTCCCGCTTGGGTGATGAAATAGAAAAATTAATTATCTTCTTCTATTTTTTCTTAAATTTATCTATACAGCCCCAATAATCTGCAACTGTACAAATATCCCATCCATTAATAACAAGATGCGTATCAATGGAATTGATAAAAAGAAAGATATCTAAATCCTCTTCCTCAACACCAGTTTCATCACAAAAATGAGATATGATTCGATCTAAAACTAAGTTTTGATAAATATTACCTAATATAGGTAATTCTTTACTTTCTCTAGCGATTTTCCAAATATCTTCATCTTCAACATAATCTTGATAATGATTGAGGATTTCTTCCCATTCATCATATTTTGGTGAACAATTACGATAAATATCGAAATAAGACATAGCAATTCTCCTAAATAAAATAGGGAAACACTATATTCACCAGAGAATAATATTTCCCTGATGAGTAAACCTAAAACAAGATTGATTATATTTCCTTTTGATAAAGTGTTGATTCAAGTAATCTATATCCTTCAGTCTCTAATTGTCGAGACACATCTTGAATATATACTTGCAGATCATAAATAAAATCATTCCAGAGTGCCTTATATCTTGATACGTATTGTTTAGGAAAATACCATTCTGTTTGAAGATTCTTATCACAAAAGAACAGAAGATCATCAGAACAAGGTGCATCGAGTTTCATAGTGTTCCAATGTGAATATCGCCAACTGAATGAATTTCCCACGATACTAATCGTGTCGTAAAAAAGAGCTTCCCAGCCAAAGATAGCACTGATTAAACGCTTAAACATTTGGTATTTACGCTGCTCATTTGGATAGATATGTTTAAAAAGATTTAAAAAATCTTCGTAACGAATATCGCCATAGAAAGCAACACCATCTCCTTGGCAATGGCTTAGAGAATATTCAATATTTAAGTCCATTGGAAAGCCAAATTCAATTAAACGTTTTTGAAAGTAATTTGTTAAGGTATTCATTGTGTTTCTCCTAAGAAATAAAAGAGGGAAACACAATACCCATAGGGAATTATGTTTCCCTAGTGGGTAGGTAATAATGAAAGGTTAAACTATTTAATAAGTTGATTTTCTTGTAGGTATTGTAGTGAAAAAGCTCTTTTTCCGATAATTTCTTCAACTTTTGTTGGAGAAAGACCTGCATCTAGAAGTTCTTTTCTTAATGCTTCAAGAGAACGTTTAAACGTTTCTCTTGCTGCCTGTACGCCATCTACAATAAATTGTGCATTAAAATCATCTTTTAGATCATAAAATTGAATATTAGATGCACATTTGGCAAACCACTCATAGCGTACAGCAACTTCTTGTAACGCTAATGTACCGTGAGCTTGTTTTATACCAATATCACTTAAATAAACAGTACCCTGAATATTCGTAAAACCGTGTTTTTTTAAGATACGTTGAATGTCTGAATACGCATTACGCCAACTAATGTTGTGATAATTTTGTTCTAGACAATGAGTATCCATATCAAACACAATAAGAGTACGATCCATAATCGTTCCTTATAGTCAATTTATGCCCAAAGGCGTCGAGCTAACTCAACTTTTTTCATTAACTCATTAACAGCTTTTTTAGCATAAGTTAACGAATAAGTATGCGTCCGTTTTTCAGGATTATTTTTTAACTCCTGATGTTTAGCTTTGGCTTGTGCCAATTCAAACAAAAAATATTCTAGACTTTCTGGCATAGATAAATCAACAGTCTCAGCTTTTGCTTGCCAATAAGGGATTTTATCCTCATATTGTTCTGCTTTTTGCATTTCTTGAATGGCTTTATCCATACGTCTTGCATTACGTTCAATCAATGCTCTATGGCGTTTTTCACTATGGTGTCCTACTTTAATAGGTTCACCAAGCGAAAGAAACTCTCGTCCTTCATTCGCTGCTTCAATGTACTGATTGCTTCGTGTGGAAGCATTATCCGCACAATCTTGATAACGTTGAGCCTTTTTCATTGCGTACGTTTGACGGTTTAATCCATCACAACGAACAAAAGAATAGAAGAAAAATCCCTCTTGCTGTTTTACAAGGTTATAGATTTCAACTTCTGTTTCTTTGCCATATTTACTTGTTAAGGTGATAATTTCACCTTTTGCGTGCATTTCAGGGCATCTTGCAACAAAGACATTAGGTGCAAATTTTGAGTAAGTATTCATGAAATTTCTCCATTAAGTGTTACTAAATAACAATTATAGAGAACACTTCCCTCACGAGGGAAAGTGTTCCTTGGTGAGGGTAACAATAAAGATCTTATTAAGATTCGTTAATAATCTTTTGAAACATAGTTAATACATTTTGGTAAGTATTATAGGAGTCGATGAGAATACCATTAATATAGAATTGCGAATCACAGCTATTCAGATAAAAATAAAAGTAAGCATCTTTTTCCTCGATGTTTAATTGATCACAAAAATGTTTAATGATACGTTCTATAATAATATTAAGATAAATATCAAATATAGAATTAGATCCTGATTTTTTTGAACGTTGCATTACATCTGCTTCTGTAACGCAATCATCATAAAATGCTAGAATTTTATTCCATTCTTCTAAATAAGGATGAAATAGATCGTTAAATTGTGAAAACATAATATTTTCCTTTTTGGGGATAGATTAGTTAACGCATATAAGAATTTGCTTATTAATAATTATTTAAAGCAGTTGATGAGAAAAGACTTTATTTGTATTGATATATTCTGATTAAAAATTAAAATGAATCCTCATTAATAAGTTTAGAAATCTTTTTTGTTGATTTCTTTTTGCTTGTTGCAGAATTCACATTATTTTTATCAGAGGCTATTGTGATATTATTTTTAGTATGAATATCTTGATCGGAAAGATATTTAGTTTCACCGTCAATTTTGATCATGTTTATTTTGATCAAATATGCTTTTAATGAAACACCAGGATCTCCTTTTTTATAATACTTCCCATTTTTCTTATGAAGAAAAGTTTCATACCAAATATCGGATAATACAAATGAAATAAGAACTTTTTTGCCTTGATTAACAGCTTGTTGGCAACGTAGAACTAATTTTTCTACATCTTTGTTAGAGATAATCGTATCAAATGAACGATATTTAATATTGGTATTATTACCTACAAGAGCAGAGATTCGACAGGTAAAAAAAGAATTAGTAGATTCTTCTGTATCTATTTTCTGAATTTGGTTTATATAACCTATACCATTAGTATATAAATTGAAATATTGAATATTCATAATGTTTCTCCGGAATTAATACATAAACATAAGGGAAACATATTTACCCCGCAATAAAGGGAAAAGTGTTTCCCGTTATTTTGGGTGATGAAAGTAAAAACATAAATATCACTATAAAAAGTGAGTAAGCATATAGCTTAAAGGCGACCATTTATATCAAATAAAGATATCAGCACATTACAGGTCAGTGCTTGGTTTTAAATGCTACCTACGATAGCGATTTAATGACATTATTGAAACAGAGATATGGTGAAATTTAAATTTTTTTTTAGTTATAAAAAATAGATAAAAAGAAAGAGAGAGTTTACATACAAAAGAAAATAAGAAGCCATCTGCTACGACTAATACAGATGGCAAATTGATGTAGACGAAAAAGAAGATAACTTCTTCTGATCATAATTCGCCTTGATCAGATAAACGGTGGCACATACTGTACAAAAGGAGAACATTTTTCACCATTGTTCATTGGTAATGATAAAATAGTCGTAAAGTTTTTATTGTTTTTATATTAATACACATAAAATAGAAATAATAAAAACTTTACGACAGAGATAAATTAAATGTATTTATTGATGAATTGCATTTACTCTTAAGAGAAACCGTATTTCAAAATGCTCAGTAAATTCAAGTACTTTACTTCAAACGGTTTTAATACATCTCTAGAAGTTACCCAACACTATAAGATGTATCATTACTTTATAATATATTTTAAAACGAAATATGGTATTTTCAAATATTTTTTTATTGAAATGAATATTTTTTTATAATTTGCTGGATAAATTGAGATTGACTATACATAAAATCATTTAAACTCATTTTATTATTGGCTATATCATTTAAAGCTTGCTCCCACAATGCAGTCATACCAGGATCTTTAATAATATCTGGTAAAATATCAATTAAAGCACTACCGGATTCAGTGGACACAATATTATTTTTCTCTTTTTTCAAATAGCCACGTTTTAATAAGTTTTCAATTACATCCGCTCTTGTAGCTTCCGTTCCCAGCCCCTCCGTTTCTCTAAGACGCTGCTTTAATCTTTCGTCTTGTACAAAACGTGCCGCATTTTTCATTGCTGCAATTAATGTACCTTCTGTGTACCGTTTTGGTGCAGTTGTTTTCAATGTTAACACTTGAGCATCTTTGATTTGGCAACTATCTTTCTCATTTAATATTGGTAAAATCTGTTTTTCTTCATCATCCGCTTTATCATGTGTAAATAGCGTTTTCCAGCCCAATTGAATGATGCGTTTACCTTTCGCTACAAATTGATGTCCAGAATGTTCCAACGTAGCTACCGTATTTTCCTCTTTGTACAATGGTAAGAATTGAGCAAGGTAATGTTGTCTAATGAGCTGATAGACTTTTAATTCATTATCATCCATTTTGCTTAAATCTACTTTTTGTGTTGTCGGAATAATGCCGTGGTGAGCTGTAATTTTACTATCATTCCATATGCGAGAACGTAATGTGAGATCGAGAGTAGAAATGATTTGCTCAATTCCAGGATCGCTTATCATTAATGATTTTATTACTATTGGAATTTCAGCAATCATCGATTCGGGGAGATAACCACAATCGGTTCGCGGATAAGTGGTTGCTTTATGTGTTTCATATAATGACTGAGCAATCTTCAACACCTGAGCAGCGCCCATACCAAATAATTTGGAACAAGTTTGTTGTAATGTACCTAAGTCAAAAGCGAGAGGTGACGATTCTGATTTGGGCTTTGTTTCAATCTTACCAACAATCATTGTTGATGACACATTTAACCCTGACATTACTTGATTAATGGCTGCCATATCGATACAGCGTCCCTCATCATCGCAATTTGATTCAGGTGCTTGCCAAAATGCAGCAAACATTTGATTTTGCTTATTCACTAAATCAACTTTTACTTGCCAAAAAGGCTTTGGTATAAAATTTGCAATTTCGCGATCACGTTGTACAACAATAGCCAATGTAGGGCTTTGTACACGCCCTACACTCATGACACCTTTATAGCCTTGTTTTTGTGCAATTAAGGTAAATAATCGAGTAAGATTCATACCCACTAACCAATCAGCACGACTTCTTGCCAGTCCAGCAAAATATAAGGATTTTGTATCTGCATCAGATTTCAAAGATGATAGTGCTTTGCGAATACTGCCATCATCTAGTGCGGATAACCAAAGGCGCTGTATGACACCTTTATAATTTGACATATCAAGTAATTCACGAGCGATAACTTCGCCCTCTCGGTCTGGGTCAGTTGAAATTACAATAAGTTGTGCTTTTTTAATCAACCCCATCACAATCTTGTATTGTTTTGCGGTTTCTTTTTTGACTTTCATCAGCCATTTAGAAGGAATAATTGGTAACGCATTAAAATCCCATATTTTATAGGTCTCATCATACTCATGGGGTTCTGCTTGCTCCACTAAATGACCGACACACCAAGTAACCACCAGTGATTTGTCATGATTTGATAAATAGCCATCTCCCCGTTGTGTAGCACCTAAGAATTTTGCAATATCTCGACCTTGAGAGGGTTTTTCACATAAATATAATGTTGTCATATGTATATCCTATATAATGCTGTCTTTATAAGAGTAAAAGGCTAGCTTTCTCTTACTTTTAAAAGGCCTTTTAGTGGATAGTTTGCATTTTTTTATAATAGGATTTACCTGTAATGAACTTCTTTATTATGTTCCATAAACAATGTATCAATTTCTTGTATTTTCAGTGAGCATTCTCTGCATTGTCGTAGAATAAAATTTAGAATGGACATTTGCATATTAAATGCAATACGATCTTTTTCTAAATCACGTAATGCAGATCTGATTTCTATTGGAACATGGTTATTTATTATTAGTTTATCCCATGCATATTTTCCGGAACGACCGTTAGATTGATCTCTCCAACGTAAAAACTTTCCTCCTGATGAATTTTGTGAATCTATAATAAAAATTATAGGTAAATGATTTAAAGGATAAGACTTTGCAGCATATAAAATGGATTGAGCCATTTTAAATAGTTCATTTCTAGATTCTTCAATATATTGTTTTAAGATAGTGTAATCATCAGCACTTTGTATTGGGTTAAAAAGCATTTTTAGTGCTGAATTAAGAGGTGTATTAAAAATAAGATTTTGGTAGTCCTCTTTTGTTAGAGCGTTATAATTATTAGGCATTTTATTCTCCTTCTATAGCACTTTTAGGACTTTCATCTTTACTGTTTGTAGTGTTAGGTGCAAATTGACTACGTTGTTTTCTCTCTAAAATTTCCAAAGGGAGTTCACCAAATCTCTTAAGTACTGCTTGGGCAGAAATAGAGCCTGATTTCAATTCATTTCTTGTGATATTTGCATTTTGATACCGTTGAATAATACCTAGAATAGAACGTAATAGATGAGCTGTTCTTTCTATAATATTTTTCGTTTCATCTCTATTAAGAATAGCAATATGAGATGCGGTTAATGCAATACGAACTAGATTATCAAAATCAGATAGTAAATATATTAATTGATAACCTATACTAGAACGGATGATCAAAGGAATTTTTACGGGATTAATATTAAAACTTTGGGATAGTTTAATATCTTCAGGTAGTTTATCTGTATATAAATCAAGTAATTGTTCTTGTTTTTCACTTAATATTTTACGAGCACTAAGAATTTGTTGTTCTATTTTTAAAAGATAAGCATCTGCATAGGGATTATCTTGTGCAGAATGTTGATGAATTTGATTTAAAATTTTTAGACAAGATGGAATGCTAATAATACGAGTTGATAATGTACCATCTGGCAAAGAAATTTGTTTTCCTTTCCAGATTTTGGTTGCATGATGTGTATGTAAAGTTAGAGTAATATCTGTATGTAATGCGCCAATATTAAGATTTAGGTCAGTCATAAAAACTCTCTCCATGTTAATTAAAAAGAGCTTACATCATAAATATTAGAGATATTAAAACAATTATTAATTAGTTATTTATTTTGAATAAAAAGTGTCGCCAGTGGCGACAGTCAGTTTTTAACTGGGAAAATAGTAAAAATACTAGTATAGTGAATATTGAAGGGAAGTAGAGATATTTAATTTAAGCTTTCAATATTTTCTGAGGTGTTTTTTTGATGAGATGTTTGATCTATTTTATCAAGCAGTTGTAATCGCTCAGCAATAATAGAGGTTGTCCATCTTTCAATTCCGTTATCATCAGTCCATTTTTTTGTTTGTAAGTAGCCAGATATAAATACTTTATTTCCTTTTTTTAAGAAATCTTTTGCAATTTCTGCAAGTCGTCGATATAAAGTTATTCTGTGCCATTCTGTAGTACTGTTTTGTTTACCAGCTTTATCTTTCCAGATCCGACTTGTTGCTATATTTAATGTCGCGATAATATCTCCATCAGGCATCACTCTAATTTCGGGATCTACACCAAGATTACCTAATATAATAACTTGATTTACACCAATCATAAAATCTCCTGTATTTATACCTATAAATTTAGGTACTAATTATCATAGTAAATTTTATGATAAAAACTACATATAATTAGTTATTCTAAATAGATAAAAATATTCTTGATATCATTATCCTAATGAAATCTTGTACAAAAGTGTCGCCAGTGGCGACACTCGGATTATGAATGTAATTTCAATTTATTATCTAATTCTTGAGCTTGCTGTATTATTGCTGAGCGAGTCTCTGAATTGTGTTTTTTATGTGCTGTTAATACACTAGATTGTTTATAATTTTGCTGTCTTTGTTGATTAGGTAATGTATCAATTCGATTTTTAATTAGATACTGATTAAAATTTCCTCTTTTAGCTTTATTCAATAAGCTACAAATGTAATTAACAGGCCTTTGTATGTTTCCCATATTGATGCGTAATAATGATTCTGAGAGTACTTGCTCAACAATATCATTTGATAAATTAAGTTGTTTAATGAGTGATAATATAACTGTTCTTTCAGTATCATTGAGATAAAGATTATTTAGAATATTGTTGATAGTACTATTAGTACAGTATTGATTATATACATTACTTGTACTATACGAAGATATTGTATTTTTTTGACTAGGTTCCATAGCGGAACTTTGAATATTTGTTGAATTTTGACTAGGTTCCATAGCGGAATCTTGATTATTTCTAGTGTTTTGACTAGGTTCCATAGCGGAACTTTGAATATTTGTTGAATTTTGACTAGGTTCCATAGCGGAATCTTGATTATTTCTAGTGTTTTGACTAGGTTCCATAGTGGAATTTTGAGTATTTGGATTAAGTTCCTTGATGGAACTTGTAGTGTTTGTTGTATTTTGACTAAGTTTCGTGTAGGAACTTTGATTATTTTGAGTATTTTTATTAAGTTCCGTAGAGGAACTTTGAGAATTTAAAGAATTCTGACTAAGTTCCATAGCGGACTTTTGATTATTGAGGATATCCTGATCAGAATCTTTATGCAAAATGTCGTTGATAATTTGTTTTGCACTTTGTGAGCTATGATCTTTTTGCAGAATAGATTGTTCATGCTGTTCTAGTCTACTTAACATTAATTCTATGTGAGAAATAAAGTAAAAGTTTTTATCACTTTTGAGTTCATCAACTATATAATTTGCAACATCTCTGACAATTTTATCGTTGTGAATAGTTGACTCAGTAAGTAGCGTTAAATAATTAGAATCAAAGTGGATAGCATCAGTAATGCTAATGGGCTCATCATGAATGATATAAATATTACCAAGTACCCTTCCTTTTGGATCCCTTTTTTTATCACAGAGTGTTAACCATCTTGTAAGTCGCAACAATAACAAAGTTTGACTTACGAGTTTTCTAGAGACTTTTTCATGTTGATATACTTTATCAGATAAAAGTTCTTGTAATTTTTCATAAGATGGGAATAAACTACCGGCAAATGTTTTTGCATGGTATCTAATCATTTGCCATGTATATTTAGCTTTAATTGTTAGCAGTGGATCTTGTAATAATTTAAGAGGTACTGTTTCGTGCTGATTTCCAAAATAAAATAAACCAGCAGGAGATGTTATAGATTTATTATTTTTTTTCATTTGATTCTCCTTTTTTTATCATCTTCCCATTTTTTTACTTGTTTCCACAGCATTGTAAGATCGAGATCTAATTTTTCTGCAATAGAGATTAAGCTGTCTAATGCTTTTAAGGAGCAAAGGTTACTTCGTTGAGGATCTTTCTTGCATTCATCTTGCCAGAGATACCATGCATCATTGGATTTTTCATCAGAAATATAAGCTGAACGACGGCCAGCAGAGATACATTTTTGTAATAACCTTCTTCTTTCGCTCACTTCATACCCTTGAACGCCAAAAAAATATTTCATTAATTCGATACTTCCTCCTAGGAGTAATGCTCGATCAAATAAATCTTGAGAATAACTTTGTTCTTTTGAACGCTGAAGCATTTTATTTAGTAAATTATGATTAATATTAAAATGAATAAAAGATGTATTCACTTGTCCTAAATAAATTAACTCATCTACGGTGAGTTTATTTATTTCAGATAATTCTTCTGGAGTGAATCCGAGTTCTTCACAATTACGTAATTTACCTGCCTTTATTTGTGAAATTACATGCGTTAGCATAATTTGATTGATAGCTTGCATCATGACAAAGCACCTCTTAAATGTTGTCTTAATTGACGTGTAATGCGTATAAGCCGAAATATTTTGACTAATAATTCATCGGTAATTATGGGGTTATGAGTCAGTCCAAGTAAAAGAGATTCATCGATTTGCCAATTGAGTATTTCTTTGTGAGCATCACTAGCTACTATAGATAGTAATCCATGTATACTTATTGATAGATCATCGTGCTCATCTGTTGATAGAGGATCTAATGTGAAACTAAAATCTCTTCCTAATGTATGTAAGTAAGGTTTTAAATTTGTGAGATTTGCAATGTCAGTTGCCAATCCAAACATTTCAAACTTTATTTTTTCTGGTGAATCAAAAGCAGGAAATATTTGCCATATGTCATCCACTGGTTGGCATCCAGTATTGGCAAAAGCAATGCCATTTTGTTGAGCACGCTTTTTCCTTTGTTCACTTAAGCTTAAATTATGAGATTGAGATGATGTCACACCAAATTGAGTAAGAATATTTTGCTCGACAGATTCATTGTTAATGTCGCCACTGGCGACACTGATTGTTTTTTCTTCATGTATTTCTTGACCATTATTTTTTGATTCTGCTTGTGTGCCTTGTTTATCGATATGATTAATATTAAATTTCTTAGATACATGTTTATCTAATTGTTTTTTTATACTATCAATATTAAAAGCATCATTATCAAATTCATTTAGGGTATCTATCCATACATTTAGAAACTCCTTTTTATCAATATGAATAAGAGTATCTTTTGTTTTGTCGAATAGTTGTAATAATTTTTCGATTTGTGGTTTACCTAGTCCATTAGAAAGGACATTAGGTATAGCAGGATATAATAATTCAATACATCTATCCATTTTTGATAAATGTTGGTGTGATATGATGTAACCATTATCTTTAAGCAATTCTGAAAATTTTCTTAATGATAAGCTAGAATCTTTTTCTTGAGAGAAAGATTGTCTTATTTTTTGGAGCGCTAAAGCCCTTTCTATGAATGTAAGATCACCTCTTAAATCATTTTCTGCTAAGTGTCCTATCAGACAGTGTATAGCGCCACTGTAGGGCTTATATAAACAGGTAATAGAATAGTATTGAGGGTCATTAGTTTCTTTGTATAGTTCATATAGAGCTTGTAATCGCGAATTGCCTCCATCAGAAATAATGTAAAAATTATCATTAGGACGTTTAGTGATATTAGGTGGAAAGTCTAATCCTCTCATTCTAATGGATTCCTTTATCTCATTATATTTTGGATTTTTATGTTTACGAGGATTATCATCAAAAGGGCGTAGTTGTGATAAGGTTACAGTAATATATTTAGATGAATTATCTGTATGATTTATCTCATCTTGAGAATTGTAATTTTCTGAATTATTTTGAATAACACCAATTTGCATACTCTGTCTTAAAAGAGCTTTTTTTCTGTCTCTAGAAATTTTTTCAGTCATATGTAGCTCCTAATTAAGTGTTGTAATATTATCTTGTGTATAAGATTCAAAGCGGGAGTATTGTGCAACAAAGTGAGATATAACATCACCAGTAGGACCATTACGTTGCTTACCTAGTATAATTTCTGCTAATCCAGTGCATTTTTCTTTGCTTTGATAGTAATCTTCACGATGTAGCAAGATAATGACATCTGCATCTTGTTCTATTTCGCCGGAATCTCGTAGATCTGCGTTAGTAGGTCTCTTTATTGTTCTTCCCTCAACAGCTCTGTTTAGCTGAGAAAGCGCTATAACAGGACATTGCATTTCTTTTGCAAGAGATTTGAGTGTGTTAGAAATCCGACTAATTTCTTCATATCTGTTTGGCTGATTAGGGAGTTTCATTAACTGTAAATAATCAATAAAAATGACAGAAGGATGTCCGTGTAAGCGAGTATATCTACGAATTTTTGATCGTAGGATTTCTGGGGTTAGTGTGGCAGAGTCATCGATTAATAATCTGTTTTCCCAATTTTGTTGAATATATGTCATAGCATTACTTAATTTATTAAAGCTTTCTGTATCTAACAAAAGAGGATTTCTTAAGGCTTGCAAACTCACATTGCATAACATTGACATAAGACGCATTAGTATTTGATCACTAGGCATTTCCAAGCTATAAAATTGTACGATTGCTTTTGGATTTTGTTCTAGTGTTGCTTTAATACAAGTTAATAAAAAGGCTGTTTTACCCATTCCAGGTCTGCCAGCAATTACGACGAAATCAGATGGCTGAAATCCGGTTGTCATATAATCAAGTTCTTCAATACCTGTTGGTATACCAGTAATTGAGGAGTTTTTCTGACATGCAGATTCAATTTTTTTGATAGTAACTCGCATAGATTCAGTGAGAGTTTTGATAGTAGAAGAGGTTTTATTTTCTGCTATGGTAAATAATTGGTTTTCTGCAATAGCAAGAATAGAATCAGCAGATGTATTTTTACTATAAACAGCATTCTGTAGAGTATTGCCTAGTTCAGCTAGTTCACGAAGTTTCTTCAATTCATACAGTTTTTGGACATAGATATCAATATTATTTGATAAAGGTGTTTTTTGTACAAGTTCTACAAGATATGCAAATAATCCTGCATTATCTGGTAATGATTTTTTTAGATCTTGTTCTAATATTAGAATATCAATAGGAGAACCATTGGTAAGTCGGGTCTTTATCGCATCAAAGATTAATTTGTGATAGTGCAAATAGAATATATCTGATGATAGTAGAATAGAAATATTATCCCATTGTTCGTTATTCATTAATAGTGTTCCTAGAACAGCTGACTCTAAGTGTTCATCAAATAAATTATTTATATTTTTGTTTGTCATATTTCCTCCTTTCTATTTAACTAGTTAAATAGATGTTGGAATTGTGGAAATAATACAGAACATAGTTTTTTCATTGTGTTATGTTCTGTTTTCTTATAACGATGAATTGGTATGCATAATGTGTTAGCTTCTCGATAAGCAACTCGAGATGGAATAACAAGATCTAGGAGTTCTATTTGATAGTTTTGTTTGAATTGAGGTTCGTTAAATATTTGGCGTAATTGTGCAATAATATCTTTTGCATCATTAGTATTATCAACACGATTTGCTATAGCTTTTATTGGAGGAAGTTGTAATCCAAATGTTGAATAGGTATGTAAATCAGAATATAAGCTTAAAGTTCCTCTTAGGAACTCTCTCGTAGATAAGAGCTCAGGTAAGAGTGGAGAAATAATAAGATCACTAGCTAGTACTGACATTTCAAGTGTAATATCTCTTGTACCTCTAGTATCAATAATGATCAAGTCATAACCATGAATTTGTTGTAGAAGATAATTAAAACGAATGACACCGTCTGGCGAGTTGCGCAATAAGAAACTAATTTTACCAGTAGGGTCATTAGACTTTATAAGATGTAGATTTTTGATATTTGTATGTGAAATTATATCTGTTGGATTTGTGTTTTTATCTATAAGGAATTCATAGATACCACCTTTTGCAGAGTAATTTAGTTGATAATAGGAACTCAAAGATGGTTGTACATCTGTATCAATCATAAGCACTTTGAGTCCATGATCGGCACAAAAAGCAGAGATGTTTGCAGCATTAGGCATATAGGACAAAAAAGTTGGTAAAAAGTGGTTTAAAAGCATATAGTACAAGGCTTTAAACCACTTTTTTG
>NZ_JBHLWA010000004.1:0-163455 GCF_042433085.1 Gallibacterium melopsittaci | reverse complement strand
TTTTGCGTTAATTTTTAGTGATTTAACTTGGTATTTTAATCTATGTCAGAAAATAAACAGAAAAAAGGATTTTGGGCTTCATTATTTGGACGTAACAAACCAGCAGATCAAACAACCAATGACTCACAGAAGATCACTTCTACCCCAGTCACAGAATCAGAAGAAAAAGCCGATACAACAATAGCAACAACAGAAATACCTGTTGTTGAGTCTATTTCAGAAACACAAGAATCATTGGAACAATCTGAAGAAATATTAACAACATCAAATCTTGAAAATAATCAAGAACAGGTTACAACGCCAATACAAGATGAGCCTGAGCCTGAGCCTGAGCCTGAGCCTGAGCCTGAGCCTGAGCCTGAGCCTGAGCCTGAGCCTGAGCCTGAGCCTGCTAAAATGGAAACACAAGAAAAACCAACTAAACAAGGCTTCTTTAGTCGTTTAGTGCAAGGTTTAGTCAAAACGAAACAGAATATTGGAGCAGGTTTTCTCAACTTCTTTACTGGCAAAAAAATTGATGATGACTTATTTGAAGAGTTGGAAGAACAGTTATTAATTGCTGATGTAGGCGTTCCTACAACTAGTAAAATTATTAACAACTTAACCGAACATGCGACACGCAAACAGTTAAAAGATGCTGAATTACTTTACCAACAATTAAAAGTGGAATTAGGAGCAATTTTAAAACCAAATGAGCAACCATTAATCCTTACTGACAAAAAACCATTTGTGATTTTAATGGTTGGGGTAAATGGCGTGGGTAAAACCACCACCATTGGTAAATTAGCCAAACAATTCCAACAACAAGGAAAATCTGTGATGTTGGCAGCAGGCGATACCTTCCGAGCAGCCGCTGTTGAACAGTTACAAGTTTGGGGTGAACGCAATCATATTCCTGTTATTGCTCAAGCCACTGGTGCTGATTCTGCCTCAGTTCTCTATGATGCAATGCAATCTGCTACCGCAAAAGGAATCGATATCCTCATTGCTGATACCGCTGGTCGATTACAAAATAAAAATAATCTTATGGACGAATTACGCAAAATTGTGCGTGTAATGAAGAAATATGATGAAACTGCACCACATGAAATTATGCTTACCCTTGATGCGGGAACAGGACAAAATGCAATTAGTCAGATGAAACTGTTTAACGAGGCGGTCGGAATTACAGGCATTACGCTAACAAAATTAGATGGTACCGCAAAAGGCGGGGTGATTTTTGCCTTAGCTGATCAATTCAATGTACCAATTCGCTACATTGGAGTAGGTGAAAAAATTGATGATTTACGTCCATTCAAGAGTGAAGAATTTATCGAAGCGCTGTTTGTATCAGATAAAGAGATTTAAGGAAAAACTATGATTCGATTTTCCGATGTAAGTAAAGTTTATAGCGGTGGAACAAAACCCGCATTACAAGGATTAAATTTTCATTTGCCTGCAGGTAGTATGACTTATATTACAGGGCATTCAGGAGCGGGTAAAAGTACCTTACTCAAACTTATTTTAGGCATTGAACGTGCTAATGGGGGAAATATTTGGTTCAACGGACATGATATTACTCGTCTTTCTACGTCAGAAATGCCTTATCTACGCCGTCAAATTGGTATGGTTCATCAAGATTACCGTTTACTAACCAGCTATACTGTCCTAGACAATGTCGGTTTGCCACTGGTTATTAATGGTATGCACCCTTCCGAAGTTAAACGCCGTGCATCTGCAGCACTCGATCGAGTAGGATTATTTCATCGAGCAGATTATTATCCACAACAGCTTTCTGGTGGTGAACAACAACGTATTGATATTGCTCGAGCGATTGTTAATAAACCACAACTTTTATTAGCAGATGAGCCAACAGGCAATTTAGATAAAGAGTTATCATTAGATATTTTCCGACTTTTTGAGCAATTAAATCAAATGGGCGTAACGGTGATTATTGCCACTCACGATATCAATATCATTTCGCAAAACCCAAAACCAACAATCGTGCTTGAACAAGGACATTTGAAACAATTTATTCGTTAATAGGATTATTATGAGTCAACGTCATGTGAATGCGCCACTTTGGCTACAACTTAAAATCGTTTTCCAAATGGTGATACGTGAATTATATAAAAGAAAATTAGGCACTTTACTCACTGTATTAGTTATTGCTGTTTCATTAACAGTCCCTGTTACTACATATCTGTTATGGAAAAATGTGCAATATGCAGTGGACAATTTTTATCCAGAATCTGAATTAGCCGTTTATCTGAATAAGAATCTTAGTGAACAAGATACTACTGATGTTGTAGAAAAATTACGTGCACAAGAAGGTGTTGCATCACTAAATTATATTTCCCGCCAAAAAAGCCTAGAAGATTTTCGTCAATGGTCAGGATTTGGTGAGGAACTCTCTTTATTGGATGATAATCCTTTACCTGCTGTCGTGATGATTAAACCTACTAAAGAATATCAAAATACCAATGAACTTATGTCATTACGGACCGCATTAAGCAAAATTAAAGGTGTACAGGAAGTCCGTTTAGATGATGATTGGATGGAAAAACTGGGTGCGGTATCTTATCTCATTGCACAGATTGCCATTATTTGCAGTATTTTAATGAGCCTCGCTGTCTTTTTAGTCATTGGTAATAGTGTACGTTCCGATGTATATAGTAGTCGTGCCAACATTGAAGTAATGAAGTTACTTGGTGCAACGAATAATTTTATCTTACGCCCATTCCTCTGCACTGGCATTATTTACGGCGTATTAGGTAGTGTTTTAGCAACATTATTTAGTTTTCTCTTAATCGGTTACTTTTCAACCGCGGTAAGTTATGTTGCTAATATCTTTGCTCTTAAATTTGAATTACACGGTTTAGCGATCCCAGAAATTCTCTTTATGATCATTATTTGTTCCGCTATTGGCTATGCTGCTGCATGGATTTCAGCGAACAAGCACATCAATGATTTTGAAAAGAAAAATTAATCCTAAAAGTCAAGTTTCACCCTGTGGTGGAACTTGACTATCCTGCCTGACAAGAGTAACATTCCGCCCGATATTTTTTCTATGAGGACAAACACTTTGGACAGTCACAGTCGATACTGGTTTTATTTTTTCAGCTAATCTTTTCGCCCTCATAGCCTATGCTTATCGGCGAAAAGTCGGTAAGTATCTCTACTTTCCATATTTAAACTAGAATCTTTTTTATTTTGTTCATTGCGTTGTTCACCCAACCTAGGGAGTACGAACATGATCGGAGCTTTTGCTTTAGATGACGCACGCTTAGTGCGTATTGACGAAAATAGTGAAGCATTGAATGATGCAATTTGGATCGATCTCTTAGAACCGACTGTTGAAGAACGAGAAATGTTACAAGAAGGATTAGGACAAAGTTTAGCTTCCTACCTTGAATTAGAAGACATCGAAGCGTCTGCACGTTTCTTTGAAGATGAAGATGGACTTCATTTACACTCTTTCTTCTATTGCGAAGATGAAGATGATTATGCCGATATTGCTACTGTTGCGTTCACATTAAGAGATGGTCGTTTATTTTCATTACGAGATCGTGAATTACCTGCATTCCGCTTATATCGGATGCGTTCTCGTACCCAAAAACTCTTGGAATGTAATGCCTATGAACTATTGCTTGATCTCTTTGAAACCAAAATTGAGCAATTAGCGGATGTGATCGAAACAGTTTATGCAGATTTAGAAAAATTAAGTCGAATTATCTTAGAAGGGAAACAAGGTGAAGCCTTTGATCAAGCATTAGCAACATTGACCGAACAAGAAGATGTGAGTTCTAAAGTCCGCTTATGTTTGATGGATACCCAACGTGCATTAAGTTTTTTAGTGCGTAAAACACGTTTGCCAACTAGCCAGTTAGAACAAGCTAGAGAAGTATTACGCGATATTGAATCATTACAACCCCATAATGAATCATTGTTCCAAAAAGTGAACTTCTTGATGCAAGCAGCAATGGGTTTTATGAATATCGAGCAGAACCGTATTATGAAGATTTTCTCAGTGGCTTCATTGATTTTTTTACCACCAACATTGGTATCTTCGACCTACGGTATGAACTTCGCCAATATGCCTGAGTTAACGTGGAAATTTGGCTATCCATTTGCATTAGGATTAATGGTACTAGCTGCCCTATTCCCATTCCTTTACTTTAAACGGAAAGGGTGGTTATAAGAAGATTCAATAAAAAATGCGGCACTCGCCGCATTTTTTAACTTTTACAAGAATTCCCTTTCTTCATAATTTTACCAAAATCATTATGTGCATTAGGTTTGCCCATATTATTTGGTGCTCCTTTCTGAATTGGGAATTTTGAATCCATTTGCCAAGCATTCCAACCACCATCATATACCTTCGCATCTTTCCAACCAGCTAGTTGTGTCATAAACCACGAAACACCAGCTCGCCAACCTGTTCCACAATAAAATGCAACTTTATCAGAAGATTGAATTCCTTGCGCTTTCCATAACGCAAAAATCTCCAATGGATTTCGTAAAGTACCATCTGGATCATAATAATCCGCCATATTCGATGAATCTGTTCCGGCAAATCCCCAAATCGCACCTTTAGGTTCTCCTTTACCTGGTATATAGTCATAACCACTCATTTTACCAATATATTCATCCCAAGAACGATTACTGATAAGTTTTAAACCTTGTTGTTGTTCTGCTAAGGCTTGTTCTGGCAGGGCAATATCAATTTCAGGATGCACTGGAATAGTTACACCAAACGCCGACACTGGTGTTGGAATATTTACTTGCGTTTCTGTTGGAAAACCTGCATCCATCCAAGTTGCTAAGTTACCATTTAATACTCGCACATCTTGAACACCAGCCCATTTTAAAGCCCAAAAAACACGATAAGCGGCTAACTGATTATCTGAATATAAAATAATCGTTTTATCCTTATTAATCCCATTTTTTATTAAATTCTGTTCTATCACTTTGGGATCAGATAAATTCCAAACAGGATCATTTTCAATCCAGTCTGTATCAAAATGATAAGCACCAACAATATGTTGAGTATAGGCTTTCGCATTTGCTAAAGGTCCCCAAGAAACTTCAAATATCATATATTGATCATTCTGATAGGTTTCTGGCTTTTCACCTTTCATTACAGCATTTACCCATTCAGGCGATACACTGTATTGGAAATTGGGTAGTGCTTCTAATGGATAACTTTCTACATTGGCATAATTAACAAAATCGGAAAAAGTTCTTACTTTATAGCCTCGTGCTGTGAATTCTGCACTAACACGTTCTAAATTATCTGGATTACTATCATATAACACGATTGTTTTATCTTTCGTAATGCCTTTTTCCGCAGCAAATTGCTCAAACTTCTCTGATGATAGATAGTCCAACCAGGTTGTACTGAATTGGATTGCTCCTTTAATATGTCCACCACGCAAGGCATTTTTATCTTTAAAGCCGTTATATAAGCTATCATTGCGTGTATCCACAATAACATATTCTGGATTATCCAAATTCTTTAAAAGTTCTTCTGTATCAATAGTTTTTGCTACCGTACGATCATCACAGCCAAGTACACTCACACTAATAGCTAATGCAATGGCTAAAGTAGATAATTTCATCATAAATTCCTTAATGTTGAGATTGTGTAGGTTTAAAAAAGTAAGTGGCAGACCAACAGCCAAGGATCATCATTATCATGGCTAACCAGCCTTGCCACGAAAAATAGGCAGTAGCAACTAATGCATTCGTTACCGTACAACCACCTGCTAACGTTGCTCCGATTCCCATCAAAAATCCACCAATCACCCGTCGAATAAAATCATAGCCCGATAATGGTCGCCAATTAAATTCGCCACTGCTCTTCGCAGAGATAAATGAACCGATCAGAATACCCAGTACAAAACAGCTTCCCCAGTTTAAATAGCGTTGTTGACCAGTCACGATATATTGCAAAATATTGGCTGATGGAACGGCAATACCAAAGCCATAATTACGCCCTGTTTGAGCACTTAACCACCACGCTATAACACCTAAAATCCCAATTAAAATCGCCGTGAACCATAGAGGTAAGTGAGTGGAAAATAAACGCCAATGAAGTAATGTGGAGGAAGAAGAACTTGATTTATTCGATTGATGAGTAGCACTGTAATAACACAAAAAACAGGTTATGCAGATAAGTACCCCAACTAAATACCAAGGTGAGATACCTAATGTTAAATAAAAATTATCTAATTCTAATGGCGACTGTAAGAATTGATTTAAACTATCTTTTAACACACCTGTTTGACCTGCCGCCATTGTCAACATAAAGGTAATTAATACAATTACACTGCTTAATTTACCTTCCGCACTTCGAAACCAACTCCCTGTCGCACAACAATTCGCAACAACCATTCCAAAACCAAAAATAAAACCACCTAGTAAAGTTGCTAATAAAGGTAACTGTGTAATAGGAATAGTAATTAATTGGAGCTCATCTAACGTAAATAAACCGATAGATTGAAGTGTGATAGCAATAAATAATGCACTCAGAAAAGCAAAATTCTTTTGCCAAAGAAGGTTTCTAAAACCAGAAACAAAACAGAATTGTCCACGTTGTAATAAAAAGCCGAAAAGTATCCCGACGACTAAACCGCTAAACATAAGATTAAACCTTAATACGAATGTTGTTAGGGTGTTTATTAGAACACAAGTAAAAATAGTAAGCTACTGCTAATTAAACAAAAGCAAGTTTCTTCCTTACTTCAAGTAAACAAGAAACTTGCCTAAATTACTTCCTTGCCAACATTGGCTTTAAGAATCTAGCAGTATGTGATCCCTCAATCTCTGCGACCTGTTCAGGCGTACCTGTTGCGATAATTTGTCCGCCACCGCTGCCTCCTTCTGGGCCTAGATCGACAATCCAGTCAGCTGTTTTGATAACATCAAGATTATGCTCAATCACGACAATCGTATTCCCTTGATCACGCAAACGATGTAAAACTTCAAGTAATTGTTTAATATCCGCAAAATGTAATCCCGTCGTTGGCTCATCAAGGATATATAACGTCTTACCTGTATCTCGTTTTGACAGTTCGGCCGCTAATTTAACACGCTGTGCTTCACCGCCTGATAGGGTTGTAGAGGCTTGACCTAAGCGAATATAAGATAATCCAACATCAATCAATGTTTGCAATTTACGTGATATCATTGGAATCGCATCAAAAAACTCTCGGGCCTCTTCTACTGTCATTTCCAGTACTTGATGGATAGTTTTTCCTTTATAACGAATTTCCAATGTTTCACGGTTATAGCGTTTACCTTTACAGTGATCACAAGGTACATAAATATCTGGTAAGAAGTGCATTTCAACCTTAATTACTCCATCACCCTGACAGGCTTCACAACGTCCACCACGCACATTAAAACTAAATCTACCTGGGTTATAACCTCTTGCTCGAGCTTCAGGCACTCCTGCAAATAACTCACGAATTGGCGTAAATACGCCAGTATAGGTTGCTGGGTTAGAACGAGGCGTTCTCCCGATTGGGCTTTGGTCAATATCGATAACTTTATCAAAAAATTCTAAGCCTTCAATCCGTTCAAAAGGTGCGTGCTGTTGATTTTCCGCACGATTCAACGCATTTTGTGCTATAGGGAATAACGTATCATTGATTAAGGTAGATTTTCCTGAACCTGATACCCCCGTAATACAAGTAAATAAGCCAACAGGAATCTCTAAATTCACTGATTTTAAGTTATTGCCAGTTGCCCCAAATAATTTCAATACACGCTCTGGATCCATTGCTGTTCTTTGTGCAGGAATTTCAATTTTTTCTTTACCTGATAAGAAACGCCCCGTTAACGAATTCGGATCCTGCATAATTTGTTGTGCTGTGCCTTGTGAAACCACTGAACCACCATGCACACCAGCTCCTGGCCCAATATCAATAATATGATCGGCAGTTAAAATGGCATCTTCGTCATGTTCCACAACAATCACGGTATTACCTAAATTCCGCAAATGTAACAAGGTATTCAATAAACGCTCATTATCACGTTGATGTAAGCCAATAGAGGGTTCATCTAACACATACATCACGCCCACTAAGCCAGCACCAATTTGGCTAGCTAAACGAATCCGCTGGGCTTCACCACCAGACAACGTTTCCGCAGAACGAGAAAGTGAAAGATATTCCAAGCCAACATTCACTAGAAATTGCAAACGTTCTTTAATTTCTTTCAAGATTTTTTCGGCAATTTTGGCTTTCTGCCCATCGAATTGTAATTGCTCAAAATAATGTAATGCTTCGCCAATACTCATTTCTGAGATTTGCGGTAAAGTTGTTTCACCGATGAAAACATGGCGAGCTTCTTCTTTTAAGCGTGAACCGTGACAATCTTGGCAAGGACGATCACTAATATATTTCGCCAACTCATCTCGCACAGACATTGATTCTGTTTCTTTATAACGGCGAGCCATATTATTCAATACGCCTTCAAATGGATGATGACGTACCACTACATCACCACGGTCATTTACATATTGAAACTCAATTTCTTCTCGTCCCGAACCGTTTAATACTAATTCTTGGATCTTGCGTGGTAATTCTTCAAATGGACTTTCAATATCAAAATGATAATGACGAGCTAATGAGGTAAGCATTTGATAATAATAAAAATTACGGCGATCCCAACCACGAATTGCCCCACCTGCTAAAGATAAACTTGGATTTTGTACCACCCGCTTTTCATCAAAATATTGCTGAATTCCTAATCCATCACACGTTGGGCACGCACCCGCTGGATTATTGAATGAGAACATTCTTGGTTCAAGCTCAGGGACAGAATAACCACAATGCGGACAAGCAAAATTTGCCGAAAAGACTAACTCTTCTGCACTACTATCATCCATATTCGCAACCACCACAATACCGCCAGATAACTCTAATGCAGTTTCTAGTGATTCGGCTAAACGCGGTGCTAAATCGGCACGAACCTTAAAACGATCCACAACAACTTCAATGGTATGTTTTTTCTGTAACTCTAGTTTTGGTGGATCTGATAAATCACAAATTTCCCCGTCAATTCTGGCACGGATATAGCCTTGTGCGGCAATACTATCTAACAATTTGGTATGTTCACCCTTGCGCCCTTTTACAACTGGGGCAAGCAACATCATGCGATTACCTTCTGGCAACGCCAACACCTGATCAACAATTTGGCTAATGGTTTGCGCGGTTAATGGTGTGCCATGTGTTGGACAACGTGGCTCACCAACACGTGCAAATAACAAACGGAGATAATCATAGATTTCCGTAATTGTCCCAACCGTTGAACGTGGATTGTGTGAAGTTGATTTCTGTTCAATCGAGATTGCTGGCGACAAACCTTCAATATGATCAACATCAGGTTTTTCCATCAAAGATAAAAACTGACGAGCATAAGCAGAGAGCGACTCTACATACCGACGTTGCCCTTCCGCATATAAAGTATCAAAGGCTAATGACGATTTACCAGAACCAGATAAGCCAGTAATCACCACTAATTTATTACGAGGAATAGTCAGATTAATATTCTTTAGATTATGGGTTCTTGCGCCCCTAATTTCGATATTGTCCATATACTGCGATAAAAAATTTGAAAAACTCGATGATTATCGCAAAATCAAAAAAACTGTGCAAATATCCAGTATATTTTATTTTTTTCACTAGGGATTTACGGTAAGATAGCCGACGTTTTAAGTTTTTAACCAAAAGAAAAGAGGTAAAATTTATGGCAGGAGTTAATAAAGTCATTATTGTTGGTAATTTAGGTAATGAGCCTGAATTAAGAACATTCGCTAACGGTGATGCTGTTGCCAATATTAGTGTTGCGACCAGTGATCGCTGGCAAGATAAACAATCTGGAGAGTGGCGTGAAATTACTGAATGGCATCGTATTGTTTTATTCCGCCGTTTAGCAGAAGTCGCAGGTCAATATTTACACAAAGGTTCAAAAGTTTATATTGAAGGCAAAATCCGTACCCGTAAATGGCAAGATCAAAATGGGCAAGATCGTTACTCCACTGAAATTCATGCAGATACAATGCAAATGCTAGATAGCCGTAACGACAGAATGGGTGCAGATATGGGACAACAAAACCAATTTGCACCAGCAAATAATTTCCAACAAGCACCACAATTTAATGCTCAACCTGCTGCTGCAAAACCAGCTCCTCAACCAACCGCTCCAGCAGCAAACCCAGATATTGCATTTGATGATGATATGCCGTTTTAATGTTAATATGGTAGTATATAAATACTAAATTTTAAGAAAATGCGGTGCTAAAACACCGCATTTTTTGTCTGACTGAATAATTTATTTGCTTTCAGATTGTTCAGGTTTCGCATTACTAAATGTTGGTGGAAGACCTGTCATATCTGGAAGTTGGTGTGCAATACCTTTATGACAATCGATACAAGTTTTGTTCTCTTTGATTGCCAATTCGTGCATTTTTGCTGCCACCGTTTTTTGTTGTGAGAAATCCATACGATCAAATTTATGACAGTTACGACACTCTTGTGAATTATTCGCCTTCATACGTTCCCATTCACGTTCTGCCATATGTAAACGGCGAGCATTAAATTTCTCTAAAGTATCGGTATAGCCCATATAGTAAGCATATACTTCTCGAGCGGCTTTAATTTTACGCACCATTTTTGGAATAAATTCATGTGGTACATGGCAATCTGGACAACTTGCACTCACACCGCTACGGTTTTGATAATGGGCTGTGTGCAAATATTCAGGATAAACATCATTACTATGGCAACTTGCACAGAATTCTTCTGTATTAGTTTGTTCTAAACCATAGTTAAATCCTACCCAGGACACAATCCCAGCAATAAAAGCCACAACAATCAGTGTTCCAACAGCAATTTTGCTTGGGCTTCTAAACCAAGTCCAAAAACGCTTGATTAAGCCAAACAAACCAGATTTTTTTGGTTTTTCTGTGGTCATCACGTTTCTCCCTTAGTTTATTGGCCATAACCTGGCAATGGTTTGAATTCATTTGGCACAATCGCTTTTGCATCTGTTTGTGGTACATGACATTGCAAACAGAAATAACGGCGAGGTGAAGCATTCGCACTAATCTTGCCATCACGATCCATAAAGTGGGTTGGGCTAATACGAGTCGCACCTGTTACACGTGCATTTTCTGCACTATGACAATTCAAGCATTGGTTAACATTCTTTGTAACTTGCATACCTGTCACACTATGTGGAATCAATGGTGGTTGATTCACATAATTTAATGCTTGTTGACCACCTTCTTTTGGTACATTAAATGCACTAGGTGCAATATTTTCTGCTGCATGTTCTAGTTTTACACCTTCTTTTGCTAATCCTTCATTATTTGGATTTGCTTCCGTTGCAGCCATTACAGAGGTTGCCATAATACTTGCAAATAAGGCAGCCGCCATTGTCCAAACAGTTCTATTCTTTACCATCTTTCTCACTCCCCAGAATGATCAAATCTTGTTGAAAATTTAAATACTTTTTCAGCACAGACATCAACACAACGTCCACAGCTGATACAATCTTTTGATAGTACGAGCAGGCTCTCGTCTTTTTTACCATGTAAGGGTGCACGCAATACTTGTGCTTCAGGGCAAACGTTATAACAATCCATACAATTATCACAACGTGCTCGATCAATCACTTTGATGCGAAAAATACCTTTCGCCCCAATAACACCATGCGTTGCACCAATTGGACAAAGATGCCCACACCAGCCATGCTCAACAATAAACAGATCAAATAAGAAAATTGCTAAAATTAACCAAAGTCCTGCACCAAAACCAAAGATCAATTCTCGACCTAAGGTAGCAACAGGATTAATCCATTCCCATAATAACGTTCCACTTGCAGCACTACCGATCAAAATAACCAGCAATAACCAATAGCGTAATGAACGAGGAAGTTTTGCCGTTTGGCGTAAACCGAGTTTACGGCGTAACCACGCTGCACTATCAGTGACCACATTTAACGGGCAACACCAGCCACAAAATACCTTACTACCGACCAACGCATAAAAGGCAATAATAATGCCCGCACCAAGCAAAGTCGTAACACTTGGAAGATGCCCAGTAACCAAACTTTCGGCGGTAATTAATGGATCACTTAACGGTATGGTATCTAATAATAAACTACCACTATAATTGCCCCGTAAAATCCAAACACCAAATATTGGTCCAGACAGAAACATCGCTAACACAGCTAGTTGTGATAAACGCCGCCAAAATAAAAAGCGATTCGCATACCACCAACCAAGTTTTTCTCTCGCTTCACGTCCTGCAACTTTAGGTGCATTCGCCATTATTTCACCTCCGGCATCCGCACAGGTAAGCTAATAGTTTCTTCTGACAGTAGCGATTTTCCTGCTTTCGCTTTTTCCTGCCAGCCAAAACGGTAATGTTTACCTAACATACCTTTTGCCAATTCAAGCGGTAATACTTTAATTGCAGCCTCTTCCAATACACAGGCTTCTTCACATTTACCACAACCTGTACAAGCCTCAGAATGTACTGTTGGAATCATTAAAGCGTGTTTACCTGTACGTTCATTGTGTTGATTCTCTAACGTAATCGCTTTATCTATCAATGGGCAAACACGATAACAGACATCACAACGTAAACCTTGCCAGTTTAAACAGGTTTCATGATCCAATAATACGGCTAACCCCATACGAGCTTGGTTAATATCCTCTGCATTCGCATCTAACGCTCCACTTGGGCAGGCTTTTGCACAAGGAATGTCTTCACACATTTCACAAGGCTTTTTGCGTGCGACAAAATAAGGCGTCCCTGCTTGCAATGGCGATATCCACGAAGCCAAATACAACATATCATAAGGACAAGCCTGTACACATTGACCACAACGGATACACGCATCGGCAAAGGCTTGTTCATGCTCCAATGCAAAAGGTGGACGTAATGCCACACCCTCACGAGCTAAACTTTGCTTTTGTGGCAAACTGAGCAAAATGCCTAGTCCCGCCAAGCCACCTGCCGTACGAGTTGCATCTTTTAAGAAACGACGACGTTCAGGCGTAAAGCCTGATTCACGTGAGGTATTGTCATTTCGTGTATTGCGTTCCATCTTGCTCGTATTCTGTATTGGTACGTTTATGAAAATCTGTGCTTGAGCATATTTCTCTCAAGCACAGTTACCTTTGCTTAAATTTTAGTTACCTTAACGGCACATTTCTTAAAGTCTGTTTCTTTAGAAATTGGATCCGTTGCATCCAGTGTTAACATATTTGCCAACTGTCCTGCATCGAAGAAAGTGGTAAATACCAAACCTCTAGGCGGTTTGTTACGTCCACGAGTATCGATAACAGTTTCCATTTGTCCGCGACGAGAAGCAATAATTGCTTTATCACCATGACGTAAGCCACGATCTTTCGCATCTAATGGGTGCATCCACAACACATTGTTCGGGAATGAACGGTGTAATTCAGGTACACGACGTGTCATCGTACCTGTATGCCAATGTTCAAGCACACGACCTGTTGATAACCATAAATCAAATTCTTGATCTGGTGCTTCTGCAGGTGGTTCATATGGTGCAGCTAAAATTACAGCACGTTTAGTTGGTTGACCATAGAAGCTAATATCTTCACCTGCTTTCACATATGGGTCATAACCTTCACGATAACGCCATAAGGTTTCTTTACCATCTACCACAGGCCAACGTAAACCGCGTGCTTTATGGTACATATCGAAATCAGCCAGATCGTGTCCATGTCCACGACCAAAAGTCGCATACTCTTCAAATAGTCCTTTATGAATGTAATAACCAAAATGTTCTGACTCATCATTTGGATGATCGCCAATATCACTTAATGGATATTTATTCACTTGACCGTTGGTGAATAACACTTCGTATAAAGTTTTACCTTTATATTCTGGGTTTTTATCTAAAATATCGGCTGGCCATACTTCATCAGTTTTGAAGTATTTAGAGAATTCAACTAATTGCCATAAGTCAGATTTTGCTTCACCTGGTGCTTTCACCATTTGATGCCAGAATTGGGTACGACGTTCTGCATTACCATAAGCCCCCTCTTTTTCTACCCACATTGCAGTCGGTAGCATTAAGTCAGCAGATACCGCACTTAATGTTGGATATGGATCAGAAACAATAATGAAGTTTTCAGGATCACGCCAACCAGGTAAACGTTCTTGGTTAATATTCGGACCAGCTTGCATATTGTTATTACACATTACCCATAACACATTGAGCTTACGATCTTTTAATGCTCGGTCTTGAGCAATCGCATGTAAACCAATTTTATCTGAAATAATACCTGCTGGAATTTTCCAGATTTTTTCTGCTGTTTCACGATGTTTTGGATTGGTTACCACTAAATCAGCTGGTAAACGGTGTGCGAATGTACCTACTTCACGCGCGGTACCACAAGCAGATGGTTGACCTGTTAACGAGAATGGACCACAACCAGGTTGTGAAATCTTACCTGTTAATAAGTGAACGTTATACATTAATTGGTTCACCCACACGCCACGAGTATGTTGGTTAAAGCCCATGGTCCAGAATGACACAACTTTCTTATTTGGATCCGCGTAAATCTTCGCTAACTCTTCCAATAAGTTTTTATCGACACCACTGATTTCGTGTGCTTTATCTAAAGTATATTCCGCCACTAAGGCTTTATATTCTTCAAATGTACAATCGGTCATCTTACCGCTGCCCGCATTCTTCGCTGCTTTTTCAAGCTCATGAGTCGGGCGTAAACCATAACCAATATCAGTATCTGCTTTTTTGAATACAGTATGTTTATTAACGAAATCTTGGTTAACGGCATTGTTTTGAATAATGTAGTTAGCAATATAATTTAAAATCGCTAAATCAGATTGCGGTTTGAAAATTAAACCATAGTCTGCCAGTTCAAAACTACGATGTTCAAACGTAGAAAGTACGGCAATCTTACAGTCTGGGTGAGATAAACGACGATCAGAAATACGCGACCATAAAATTGGGTGCATTTCTGCCATATTTGAACCCCAAAGTACCATCACATCCGCATGTTCAATATCGTTGTAACAGCCCATTGGTTCATCAATACCGAAAGTACGAGCAAAAGCAACTGCTGCAGATGCCATACAGTGACGAGCGTTAGGATCCACGTTATTAGAACGTAAACCTGCTTTGAATAATTTATTCAACGCATAGCCTTCCCAAATGGTAGATTGACCAGATGTAAAACACCCTACGGCATTTTTACCATTCTTCGCCATAGCCGCTTTAAATTTTTCTGCCATCGTACTGAACGCTACTTCCCAACTTACTGGTTGGAAATCACCGTTTTTGTCATACTTACCATCTTTCATCCGTAACATCGGCTGAGTAAGACGGTCTTTACCATACATAATTTTCGGTAAGAAATACCCTTTAATACAGTTTAAACCACGGTTTACTTCTGCATCTGGGTCACCTTGAGAGGCTACTACTCGGCCATCTTGTGTACCAACTAATACCCCACAACCTGTACCACAGAAACGACAAACTCCTTTTTCCCATTTAATTGAAGTATCTGCAGCTTCAACATTTTTGATTGGAATTGTCATCCCGATAGCTGCCGCTGCTGCAGTAGCAGCATTAGCTTTCATAAAATCGCGTCGACTTAAATTCATCTTCATCTCCCCACAAAAAAATCAGTCTGCTAAGTCTTGCTGGTGATACACCAATGAAACATTGATAACGCCATCAATATTGCGTGCATTTTCCATATTTTCTAACAAAATCCGTTGGTTATGAGACTGCATAACCACAACCAACTTCCCTAAAACTGGATCTGAACCATGTATTTCCGTATGTGGAACTTCCAGTAACTTCTCTGAAATTTGCGTCAGTTTTTCTGGTCGTCCTTGAACAACCACTCCGCAAACATGCCATTCTTCGGCATTTTCCATCGTAATTTGATCTGTCATCATGCTGTTTGAGTGATTAACATTGAAATTGCTTGTACTGGGCAAGCGGCTACACACGCCCCACAACCATTACACAACTCAAGATTGAGTTGCGGTTGAGCGACCTGTCCAAGCATTGGTTTAAAAGAAATCGCTCGCCATTGACAATTATCCTGACAACTCCGACACTCCACTTGCCGCTGCGTTAAACAAGCATTATTTATCGCTATTTTATGCTGCCACGCTTCACTGGTTATTGGTTTAAAGATCGGTTGCTGACAAATTTCGGCACATTTTCCACAAAAAGTACATTCTGCTTGTGCGAAACAAACTTCTGGATAACCGCGTTCACCTTTGATTAATACTTGCGTTTCACACTGTTGAATACAATCGCCGCATTGTGTGCATTTTTCCCAAAAAATATCTACGTCTGCCCAAGGCGGCAAAATTGCCCGTGAAGCATCTACTGTCGCTGCTTCACGAAACTTTCCTGAAAGAAATTTTCGACGGGATAAATCTAGATTTTGCATACTTCGTGCAAGTATTGGTTAAAGATTACTTATTCGCCAAGTATTCTAAAGTAACTACCAGTTAAGTCAGTACCTGTTATGAGGTATATTCCTTTCTTTAGTAAAATTCCTTGAGATAAATCAATTTATAAGAACTTCTTCTTCAAAGAAATTTTCCATAATAACTAACATTTGACATAGCCACCTTGCGTGGCTTGAATGACACCTAACATTTCTAACTCTAAAATATCGGTGAGTAGCTGTTCCACTGGTATTTGTAATGCTGTTGCTAATTCATCTATCGACTTAATCATGGAATGATCCAACTGTTGATATAAGGCTTGATGTTGTGTAGGAATCTCTGGCTGAATAGCGATCTGGGGTTTTGTTGCTGGAGAGGATTTCTTAGAATGGAAATCAAATGGCATTATCGTATTAATTTGCGGTGCGATAACGTCTAAAATATCTTCGGCACGTTCCACTAGCCAAGCACCTTGTTTAATTAACTGATGACACCCTTCGGTTAAGGGATTCGTTAATGCACCAGGTACAGCAAATACCTCTCGATTTTGCTCTAAAGCATAACGAGCTGTAATTAATGAACCACTTTTGATTGAAGCCTCTACAACGACTGTACCAAAAGATAATCCACTAATAATGCGATTTCGACGGGGAAAATTACCTGCAATCGGAGGAATATCGGGTAAATGTTCTGAAATTAATGCCCCACCTTGTGCCAGAATCTGCTGTGCTAATTTCTTATGCCGTGATGGATAGATTGTTGCTAAGCCACAACCTAATACAGCTACGGTTTGTCCTTGATGAGTAACCGCTGCTTGATGACAAATGCCATCTATTCCTAAAGCTAAACCGCTAGTAATTGTTAATCCCGCTTGGACCAAACCAGCACTTATTGTTTCTGCACAATACTCACCATACGCAGAACAATAGCGACTGCCTACGAGAGCGATTTGTGGAGTCGAAAGCGAATTGATGTTACCTTTAACAAACAAAATCGGTGGGGGTGAATGAATCTGTTTGAGTAATAATGGATATTCGGGATCTAAAAACGTGATAATCTGCTGGTTCTCGTTGTGATGCCATTCTATGAGCTGTTCGAGCATAACAGAACTTGATGCAAACCACGCCTTGATTTGTGCAGTTGTCCAACCAATATGATGTAGCTGTTTGGCATCATATTGTAATAAGTTTTCGATAGATATTTGTTCTAACAACTGGTGAACTCGATTCACACCAAATTGCGGTAATAGTATTAAACGTAACAGTGTCAATAAAGTTTGCATAAATAGAAAACAGATATTTGCAACAAATTGCGTCACTGTATCGTGATAAAAGATTAATCGCTTTCAATTTACCTAGAAACGTGAACAAGATCGAAAAGTGAAGATAAATCAAACAAAATTACCCTATTAATTCAGACAAAAATCAGTAAAATGCGTGATTTTGAAAAAGAGGAGAAAAAATGGCTATTTTAGAAGTGTTATGTTTCCCTGACGAACGCTTAAGAACAATCGCAAAACCAGTCGAAACTGTCGATGATGAAATTCGTGAGTTCATTGATAATATGTTTGAAACTATGTACCAGCAAGAAGGTATTGGTTTGGCAGCAACTCAAGTTAATCGTCATCAACGTATCATTACCATTGATCTTGAAAGTGATAAAACCAATCAATTAGTGTTAATTAATCCAGAAATTATTGAAAGTTGTGGTGAAGCAGGAATTGAAGAGGGTTGTTTATCCGTACCAGGATTTCGTGGTTTAGTACCAAGAAAAGAAAAGGTTACTGTCACAGCATTAAATCGCCAAGGCGAAAAATTTACCTTAGAAGCCGATGGTTTATTAGCCATTTGTATTCAACATGAAATTGATCATTTGAATGGTAAAGTCTTTGTCGATTACTTATCTCCATTAAAACGTAACCGAATTAAAGAAAAATTAGAAAAATATAAGAAACAAGTAGAGCGAGCAAACAAAAACAATTAATTCGTTTTAAACTATTGTGTAACGGCTCAGTACAGTGAAGATTGAGCCGTTTTTATCTGTTCTAAATATTCATATTCTGGAATAGACTCAAATTATCAGGAATTAAAAAGACGGTTTCACCCACCTTAAATTGTTCTGCATATAATTTATCTTTTGTTAACAATACTTCTATCGGTTGTTCACTTTGTGGACTCACTATCTCAATCCGAGCCAAAAATCCAATGGAATAGATGTGTACTATTTCTCCTTTCGCTAAAGCATTTTCTGCTTGGCGCGTAATCGTTAATTCATACGGGCGTACATAGGCCACTGTATTACCTGATTGAGCTACGGCAGTTGGTTTAGTTAAGCGATGTGCAAATTCCCCTACAATAAAGCTTTCATCATCTAATACCCCATGAAAAACATTACTATCACCAACGAAAGCATTCACAAACTGGCTTTGTGGTGCATGATAAATATTACTCGGTTGTCCGACTTGTTCTACTTTGCCTTGATTCATCACCACAATGCGATCCGCTACCTCTAAAGCCTCATCTTGATCATGCGTCACAAAAATACTGGTGATATTCAATTCTTTTTGTAACTGTACTAACCAGCGACGTAATGTTTTACGCACTTGTGCATCTAATGCTGAAAAAGGTTCATCTAATAATAAGACTTCAGGCTTAATCGCCAATGCACGAGCTAACGCTACACGTTGCCGTTGTCCACCAGATAAACGATCAGGATA
Source organism: Gallibacterium melopsittaci (assembly GCF_042433085.1). Lineage (NCBI taxonomy): Bacteria > Pseudomonadati > Pseudomonadota > Gammaproteobacteria > Pasteurellales > Pasteurellaceae > Gallibacterium > Gallibacterium melopsittaci. The sequence continues at coordinate 144,273 of NZ_JBHLWA010000004.1, read as the reverse complement.
ACTTTGTGCAAATTTTTCTAATTGAACAAGATGTAATAACTCCATTACACGTTGCTCAATTTCTGCCTCAGATAAGCGTTGTTTTCTTGGCTGAATGCGCAAACCAAACGCCACATTCTCAAAAATAGTTAAATGACGAAATAACGCATAGTGTTGAAAAACAAAGCCAACCTTGCGTTCTTTTGCACTGAGGTGACTAACTTCTCGTCCTGAAAAACAGATATTTCCACTATCTGCAAAATCTAATCCAGCAATAATGCGTAATAAGGTCGTTTTACCGCAACCACTTGGCCCTAATAGTGCCGTAAACTCACCTTGTGGAAAGTCTAAATTAATCTGTGATAAAGCGGTAAATTGACCGAATTTCTTATTTAGATTTTCAATATGAATTGTCATAGCAACCTCTATCCTTGAGCTACTGTTGTGGTTTTATGTTTTTGCCAATAGGCGATGCCATGCTGAGCCAGTAAGGTAAAAATTGCCATTGCGGCTAATAATGAGGCACAAGCAAAAGCGGCAGTAAATTGGTACTCGTTATAAAGAATCTCAATATGTAGTGGAATAGTATTGGTTAAATTACGAATATTGCCAGAAACAACACTCACTGCCCCAAACTCCCCTAAAGCTCTTGCATTGGCTAAGACTACGCCATATAACAACGCCCATTTAATCTTTGGTAAGGTGATACGAAAAAAAATAGTCCAACCTGAAGCACCTAACGTTAATCCAGCTTGCTCTTCTTGATTCCCTAAAGTTTTTAATGTTGGTAACAGTGATTTCACTACCAATGGAAATGTCACAAATAAGGTCGTTAAAATGATACTTGGTAATGCAAAAATCACTTCAATATTATGTGCTGCTAACCACCCACCAAACAGTCCATGCACTCCAAATAATAAGACAAACATCAAACCAGCTACCACAGGAGAAATCGCTAAAGGTAAATCAATCAACGAGCTTAATAAAGCTTTACCTTTAAAATCAAAATTAGCTAATAACCAAGCCATCATCAAACCAAAAAATAAGTTGATCGGTAATACAATCGCAATCACAGTCAGGCTTAATAAAATGGCATTACGTGCTTCAACCTGCTGTAACGACTCAAGAAATACTTGCCAACCAGCCTGCAAACCTGAATAAAAAATAGTACAAAGCGGAATAATCAATACTACTAACAGAAAAAATAAACTGATTGAAATACAAAGGTAACGTTGCCATTGAAATGAGTACTGCATATAACTCTCCCTACTTGCTGACAAAATGACGGTTTAAATAATTTTGTACTGCATTGAATAACAGCAATACTAAAAATGAAAACACTAACATCACAAATGCCACTGCAGCTGCCCCTTGAACATCATAAATATCTAACTTGGACATAATCATTAATGGTGCAATTTCAGACACCAATGGCACATTACCAGCAATAAAAATAACTGAACCATATTCACCAAGTGAACGTGCAAACCCCATCCCTGCACCACTTACCATAGCAGGATAAAGTGTTGGTAAAAGAACTTTGCTAAAAGTCTGCCAACGTGTTGCACCTAGAATATGTGCGGCTTCTTCCAATGCAGCCTCTTGATTCGCTAATACAGGTTGAATCGCACGAACAATGAATGGGAAACTGACAAATACTAACGCTACAACAATGCCTAACTGGGTAAAGGCTATCTGTAATCCAATTTGTGCAAAGAATTGACCAATCAAACCATTCGGTGCATACAGTGTCGCTAATACAATTCCAGCGACTGCCGTTGGCAAAGCAAAAGGTAAATCAATTAAGGCATTAAGCAACGCTTTTCCAGGAAATTGATAACGTACTAATACCCAAGCAATTAAAGTGCCAAAGAAAAGATTTATTAACGTAGCGAAAAATGCCGTTTTAAAGGACAGCATAATTGAGGATAAGACGCGATCATTCACAATAATTTGCCAAAAAGTATGCCATTCTAATTGCAATACAGTCGTTAATAACATAACCAACGGTAATACAATCATACTGCCAATCCAAAATAGACTTACCGTAAAGCTGGTTTTAAAGCCTGCCAATACTGGCGGTGAATTAAGAATGTTCATAACTTGCTAACGTCCACTTTTATTAAAATCGAATTGAATAACTATCCGTAAAATCAATATGGACTAGCACAAAATGATTAGCAAAGAATAAAAAATTAATTAATATGCGATTTGGCAATAAGTAGAATTTGTTGCTCAGAAATAGAAAGAGCTTTAGTGGTATATCAAATCTATTTTACCCATTCCTCTCCTGACTAAACCTTCTTGGTGAACAACGACTAAGGGTATAGACTATCAAATCCCATCAACCAATAAATTTGTTGTCAATTAATATGTTTTGGATTTTCTTCACTCTATTAGCTGCCTTTATGCAGGCGTGGCGTAATGCTTTTCAGAAACAATTAAGTACTACTGTCGATGTCTATGGAGTGACGCTTGCTCGCTTTATTTGTGCAGTACCATTAGCAATAGCTTATTTGGGCATATTATATTTTGCTCAGTCACCGTCACAGCCCGTACATTTCTCTAATCAATATCTAATCGATATTGTTATTGCGGGACTCAGTCAAATTATTGCTACCGCATTAATGGTGGCGTTATTTAAACAAAAAAATTATGCCGTTGGTGTAGGCTTAGCAAAAAGTGAGGCCATTTTAGCGGCTTTGATTGGCGTAATGTTTTTACAAGATTACTTATCGGTTTGGGGCTGGATTGGTGTTTTTATTGGTGCTATTGCCGTTTTTTTATTAAGTAAAGGCGGTAAAAATATCCAGTTATCTTACACAACCTTATTTATTGGCATAGGTAGTGGTCTCTGTTTTGCGATTACCTCGTTATTAGTTCGCCAAGCAAGTTTACAACTCGATATGTTACCTTTTTTACATCGTGCTGCTTGGGTATTATGCAGTATTATTAGTTTTCAATGTATATTGATGTTACTGGTATTAGCCATTTTGAAACCACAAACACTACGAGCAATGTGGCAACGTAAACGGCTTACTGCAACTGTTAGCTTATGTAGTTTTCTCGCTTCATTAGGTTGGTTTAGTGCAATGAGTATGCAATCAGTAGCAATTGTTAAAACATTAGGTCAAATTGAAATCTTTTTCAGTATCTTGATTTCTTTATTCTGGTTTAGTGAGAAATTAAACAAGGCAGACCACATTGGTTTAATTTTGGTAATGATTTCAGCTGTAATGGTCATTTGGGCGTAATCTTTACCCTACCTGTTCTATCAAAGTGTACAAAATAGATTTAGTGTAAATCGCTATAAATTATAATTTTTTACTATTTTTCGTTGGTTGGCATTTCTCGTATAACTTCATCCTATTCAGCCTCTGATTATTCAAGGAAATGAAGTATGCAGTTCAGATCTATTTTTTATAGCTTTTTATTTAGTGGTATTACTGTTTTTGCCTCCGCCAACGACACGTTAATGTTGGCAGGTTATGATGTAATCCGTGATTACTACAAACAATATTTACCTGTTTTTCAAGCAGAATACCAACAGCAGTATCAAGTTAAGCCAACGATTGCTCAATCTTATGCCAGTGCAAGTAAACAAGCGATTGCCGTACAAAATGGCTTACCTGCAGATGTTGTGACGCTCAATCAACAGAATGACATTGATGGTTTAGTCAACAAGGGCTTAGTAGCAGCCGACTGGAAACAACAATATCCCGATCAAGCAACCCCTTTTCATACCGTGATGGTGTTCTTAGTACGCGAGGGAAATCCTAAAAATATTCATGATTGGCAAGATTTAACGCGTCCAGATGTGAAAGTGGTGTTTGCTAACCCAAAAACATCTGGAAATGGTCGTTATGCTTACTTGTCTGCTCTCGGTTATGCGGAAAAACAGCTCAAAGATCAGCACCAAATCAACCAATTTATCCAGAAATTCTTAAAAAATATCCCTGTATTTGATACAGGTGCAAGAGCCGCTAGTATTACTTTTAGCCAGCGAGCGATTGGTGATGTGTTAATTACCGCAGAGAATGAAGCCACTCTCTTGGCACAATCTACGATCGGGAACGAGAAATTTACTTTGGTTTATCCAAGTATCAGTGCCAATGTTCCCGTTTTAGTAGCAGAAGTGAAGCAAAATAGCGAACGTCACCATACACAACAATTAGCCCAACGTTTTATTCAATCTTTATGGCAAGAACCTGCACAACATATTGCTGCCAAGAGTGGTTTTCGTCCAAATGTTTCTGCCATTTTTGCTCAATATCAGACTAAATTTCCAGCAATTAACCTATTCGATGTCAATCAACAATTTGGTTCATGGCAACAAATCAATCAACGTTATTTTTCTGATGGTGGGCAATTTGATCAACTCTATTTGCGTTCAACGCCTTAAGTTATACCGCACGCTATATCATAAAAAGTTATAACAGATAATTTTTTACTATTTTTCGTCATATTAATTTTGCCGTATAAAAAAATAAAAACGCATTGAGAGAGGGAGTGACAATGCAATATCTACCAATTTTTATTGATTTAAAAGACAAAAATGTATTAGTCGTAGGTGGCGGTCATATTGCAAAACGCAAAATTGATTTACTACGGCAAGCACACGCAAAAATCCAAGTCGTAGCAGAACAACTCTGTTCATCACTACACGCACTATGGCAAGCAGGTCAAATTAACTGGTTGAGCAAACAATTCTCTGCAGATCAACTAGAAGCGGCTAGCTTAGTTGTTGTCGCTACTAATGATACAGCGTTAAATCAACAGGTTTACCAATTAGCACAACAACAAAATCGCTTGGTAAATACCGTAGATGATCAAACACATTGTTCATTTATTTTTCCATCCATTATTGACCGTAGCCCAGTACAAATTGCTATTTCTAGTGCTGGTACTGCTCCTGTTTTAACTCGTTTATTGCGCGAGAAATTGGAAGCGTTATTGCCACAGCATCTCTCCACTATGGCAGAAATTGCTGGTCGTTGGCGTGGTAAAGTGAAAGCTACCCTTAGTCAACTAAAACAACGCCGTTATTTTTGGGAAACATTGTTTAATCACAGCCAATTTCAACGCTTAACTCAGAATCAACAGATAGAACAAGCAGAACAATTTATTGCTGAGCAACTTCAACAACGCCCAACACCATTAGGTGAGGTCACTTTAGTGGGAGCTGGCCCTGGTGATGCTGGACTACTAACCTTAAAAGGTTTGCAAGCAATTCAACAAGCCGATATTGTGTTATACGATGCATTGATTTCAGAACAAATCCTATCGCTTATTCGCCGTGATGCGGATCGTATTCTTGTTGGTAAACGTGCTGGCAAACCAAGTATTAGCCAAACACAAATCAATAATTTATTAATCAATTATGCAAAACAAGGAAAACGTGTTGTTCGTCTGAAAGGCGGTGATCCTTTTGTATTCGGACGTGGTGGCGAAGAATTACAAGCTCTACAACAAGAAAATATTCCTTTTAGTGTTGTGCCTGGTGTCACTGCAGCTGTTGGTGCTACCGCTTATGCTGGTATTCCTTTGACACACCGTGACTATGCACAAAGCGTCATCTTTATTACTGGTCATCGCCAAGCGAATGGTAATGCACTAGCTTGGAAAAGTTTGGCACAAGCCAATACAACTTTAGTTGTCTATATGGGCACGATTAAAGCCAGTGAAATTCAAACACAACTCTTAGCACATGGCCGTCATCCGACCACACCCGTTGCCGTCATTAGCCAAGGTACCTTAGTTCAACAGCAAGTTCAAATTGGCACTTTAACTAATCTAATCGACCTTGCTGAACAAACAGAGAAACCAGCTTTATTGGTGATCGGAGAAGTGGTTACTTTACAACAACAATTACAATGGTTTGGACAACCCGCTATTTATTCGGCACCAAACACATTTCAACAACAAGTTGCTTAACGTCATCATAAGGAACAAGGAAATGAGTTTACAACGCCCTGCACTTTGGCAAATTCCACAACTTACTCAAGCACATCAACCTGCATTGGCAGATAAAATTGACGTATTACAACAACGTTTACAACAAATTACGACCCAACATCAACAGGTCAAATTTGCCCATAGTTTAGCCGTAGAAGATATGGTGATTATGGATGTACTGAGCAAACTTAATGCGAATGTTACTATTTTTACTCTCGATACTGGTCGTTTAAATCAGGAAACATTGGCATTTTTGACTTCATTAACACAAGTCTATCCAAATTTACCAGTGATACGTTATCAACCTACGCAACAGCAAGTTGCCAACTATATTCAACAATATGGTGAAAATGGTTTTTACGATAGTGTGACCGCACGCAAACAGTGTTGCTATATCCGTAAAGTTGAGCCATTAAATCAGGCTCTACAAGATGCTGATGCTTGGTTAACTGGACAACGCCAGTCACAATCTATTACTCGTCAATCACTCGAATTTTCTGAGTGGGATCACGCTCGTCAAATCGCCAAATACAATCCAATTTTCGATTGGTCTGAACAAGATGTTTGGACTTACGTTTTACAGTTTAACTTACCGTTTAATGCACTTTATCAACAAGGATACCCAAGTATTGGTTGTGAACCTTGCACTCGCCCAGTGAAACAAGGTGAAACGATCCGTGCTGGTCGTTGGTGGTGGGAAAATCAAGCAAGCAAAGAATGCGGTTTACATCAATCATAGGAGTGAATATGCAACAACATTTATTAGAGAATAACCATTTAGATTGGTTAGAAGCAGAATCTATTTATATTATTCGTGAAGTGGTCGCAGAATGCCGTAATCCAGCTTTACTTTTCTCTGGTGGAAAAGATTCTGTTGTATTATTGGCTCTAGCTCGTAAAGCCTTCCAATTAGAAGGACGTAATTCACCATTACCCTTTCCTCTTGTTCATATTGATACTGGGCATAATTACCCAGAGGTGATCGATTTCCGTGACCAACAAGTAGAAAAATTGAATGCTCGGCTAGTCGTTGGTTCTGTGGAAGAATCTATCGCCAATGGTACTGTCGTATTACGCAAAGAAACAGATTCACGCAATGCAGCCCAAGCTGTTACCTTATTAGAAACGATTGAAAAACATGGTTTTGATGCCTTGATGGGTGGTGCAAGACGTGATGAAGAAAAAGCCCGTGCCAAAGAACGGATTTTCTCATTCCGTGATGAATTTGGTCAGTGGGATCCTAAAGCACAACGCCCTGAACTTTGGTCACTATACAACGCCAAAATGCACCAAGGCGAAAATATGCGTGTCTTCCCAATTTCTAACTGGACTGAATTGGATATTTGGCAATATATCGCTCGAGAAAATCTTGAATTACCAAGTATCTATTATGCCCATCCTCGTGAAGTTGTTCGCCGTAAAGGCTTACTCGTCCCAGTAACGTATTTAACACCAAAAGCAGCTAATGAAGAGAGCGAAGTGTTATCAGTACGTTTCCGTACGGTAGGTGATATTAGCTGTACCTGCCCAGTTGCAAGTACTGCTGCCACCCCACAAGCCATCATTGCAGAAACGGCCGTTGTTGATATTTCTGAACGTAGTGCGACTCGTTTAGATGATCAAGTCAGCGAAGCGGCAATGGAACAACGTAAAAAACAAGGTTACTTCTAATTAATAACAATAAAAAAGGAATGTGAGATGAATATTAATCAAAATGCCCCGTTACGCTTTATTACTGCTGGTAGTGTTGATGATGGGAAAAGCACCTTAATCGGTCGTTTATTATATGACAGCAAAGCGTTATTAAGCGATCAACTACAACATCTAGATCGTGCCAAAAATAGTGCAACTGGCATTGATTTTTCGATTTTAACTGATGGTTTGGCAGCAGAACGAGAACAAGGCATTACCATTGATGTGGCTTATCGTTATTTCGCTACGGCAAAACGTAAATTCATTATTGCCGATACACCAGGGCACGAACAATATACACGCAATATGGTAACGGGTGCCTCTACTGCCGATGCTGCTGTGGTGTTAGTTGATGCAAGTCAATTAGACTTTAGTCAGCAACCTGTTCAGCTTTTACCACAAACTAAACGCCATTCGGCTATCTTGCAGCAATTAGCTTGCCCACAAATTATCGTAGCTGTGAATAAAATGGATTTACTCGATTTTGATCAGACAAAATTTGCGGCAATTTGTGAATCTTATCGTCACCTAGCCACACAACTTGGTTTGGCTTCAGTACAATTTGTACCCATTTCTGCATTGAATGGCGATAATATTGTTTACCACAGCGACAAAATGCCATGGTATCAAGGTGAACCATTGCTAAGCCTATTAGAGTCCTTACCAAATCAGAAAAATATCTCTTTAGCAAAAGAGCAATTCCATTTTCCTGTGCAATTAGTTCTCCGTTTAGATAGTGATAAACAAGATGATTTTCGTGGTTATCAAGGACGAATCGAAGCAGGCAGCATTACAGTAGGCGATCAAATTAGAATTGAACCCGCTGGTTATACTTCAACTATTCGTGAGATTTATTCTGTAGCAGGTAAAGTACAACAAGCGAATGCAGGTGAACAAGTTACCCTCTGCTTAACTGATGATATTGATATTTCTCGCGGAGATACCTTTGTCGCAGCAAATAATCCAATTCAATCCCAACAACATATCACAGCAACACTTTGCTGGTTTGATCAACGTCCTCTAAATACAGCGCGTAAGTATCTATTAAAACATACCACCCAAAATGTGTTTGCTCGTATCAAACATATTGATCATTTACTTGATGTGAAAACCTTAAGTAAACAACACTCTGCCGATACATTCCAATTAAATGACTTAGGGCAAGTACAAATCAGTTTACAAAAGCCAATTTGTGCTACCACTTATCAACAAAACATTGGAACAGGTGCATTTATTCTGATTGATGAAGCCACTTATCATACTGTAGCAGCAGGTATGATTTTATCGGCAGCATAATGAGAAAGTAGTATGCAAAATCAAGTAAAATTACCCATCTCCGCCGAACTTGCAGAGAAATTAACAGAATTAACACCATTACAACTTGCCTGGCTTTCAGGTTATTGTTGGGGGAAAACGGCGGAGCAAACCGCCGTAGAACAGATTCCACAAGTAGAGAATGTGAATGACAGCTCAGTATCCACTGCTCGATCAATTACCATTATTTCTGCTTCCCAAACCGGTAATGCACGTAAAATTGCAGAACAGTTACAAGCAAAACTTAGTACAACACAACAAGTGAAGCTCATTAGTGCCAGTGAATATAAAACCAAACAACTGGCTCAAGAGCAGATTCTACTATTAGTGACTTCTACACAAGGCGATGGTGAGCCACCTGAAGAAGCCTTAAATTTACATCGCTTTTTATTTGGCAAAAAAGCCCCTTCCCTTACTGGAGTCGAATTTGCCGTATTAGGCTTAGGGGATAGTTCTTATCCTAATTTCTGCCAAGCAGGAAAAGATTTTGATCAACGCTTCGCCGAATTAGGTGCAACACGTTTACAACCATTAGGTGAATGTGATTTAGATTTTCAGACAACTGCAACACAGTGGATTGAACAACTCGCACAATATTTAGCACAACATAATAGTGGTTCACATACAGTAACAGCAACAACCGTTGCCCAAGCTGTACCAACAGCCACTAATCAATATCACCGAGAAAATCCTTTTCCAGCAACATTAAGTGTCCGCCAAAAAATTACAGGTCGTCACTCAAACAAAGATGTAGAACATATCGAAATTGATTTATCGGGTTCAGGTTTACGCTATCAAGTTGGTGATGCCTTAGGAGTATGGTTCACCAATGATAACCAATTAGTTGATGAAATATTGCAAACTGTCGGTTTAACTGGCGAAGAACCGATTACCCTGCATCAGCAACAAATCAGTTTACGCACCGCCTTAACAGAACAATTTGAACTCACGCAAAATACAGCAAAATTTGTGCAAAACTATGCGGCAATTAACCCACAACCTGAATTACAAGCATTAGTTCAAGATCGGCAACAGTTACAACAATATGTACAACAAACCCCATTAGTTGGCGTATTGCAAACTTATCCAACCCAATTAACGGCCGAACAACTCGTAGAATTACTGCGTCCATTAACGCCACGTCTATATTCCATTGCCTCAGCACAAGATGAGGTCGGCGAAGAGGTTCATTTAACCGTTGGTGTCGTTCGTTATCAATATAACGACCAAACCTATACTGGTGGTGCTTCTGGCTTCTTAGGCGAACGTTTACCAGAAGATGGAGAAGTGAAAGTCTTTGTGGAAAGTAACCCTCATTTCCGCTTACCAACAAATAGTCAAGCCGACATTATTATGATTGGTGCTGGAACAGGTATTGCACCATTCCGTGCATTTATGCAACAACGTGCCTTAGAAGAAGCGAGTGGTAAAAACTGGTTATTCTTTGGTAATCAAACCTTTACTGAAGATTTCCTTTATCAACAAGAATGGCAAACCTTTGCTAAAGAAGGCTTATTACATCGTTATCATTTTGCTTGGTCACGGGATCAACAACAAAAAATTTATGTACAAGACCGCATTCGTGAACAAGCAAGTGAAATTTGGCAATGGTTACAAGCTGGGGCTTACATCTATGTGTGTGGGGATGCCAATAAAATGGCAAAAGATGTGGAAAAAGCCTTACTTGATGTCATTAGCCAACAAGGTCAATTAGATATAGAACAAGCAGAAGATTATCTAGCTGAATTAAGAGAACAAAAACGTTATCAGCGTGATGTCTATTAAAACAGGAGTGAACAAATGAGTGATAAAGCAACCGAATGGAAAAAATTTCCCTTAGCCGATAATGAACGTTTAAAAAGCGAAAGTAACTATTTGCACGGGACGATTGCCGAAGATCTAAATGAGCAGTTAACTGGCGGATTCAATAAAGACAACTTCCAATTAATCCGTTTCCATGGCATGTATGAACAAGATGATCGTGATATTCGTGCAGAACGTCAGGCACAAAAACTCGAACCGAATAAAAATGTGATGTTACGTTGCCGTTTGCCTGGCGGAATTATTACTCCAAAACAGTGGCTTGGCATTGATCAATTTGCCAGCGAACATACTTACTATGGCAGCATTCGTCTAACTAACCGCCAAACATTTCAATTTCACGGCGTATTAAAACGTGATATTAAACCAATGCATCAATGGCTACATCAACTCGGTTTAGATTCGATTGCCACAGCTGGCGATGTTAATCGGAATGTACTCTGTACTCCTAACCCAGTAGAAAGCGAATTACATCAACAAGCCTATGAATGGGCAAAGAAAATTTCTGAACATTTATTACCACGCACAACAGCGTATGCCGATGTCTGGCTAGACGGTGAAAAAGTGTTTGAAAGTGAAACCACTAAACCGTTATTAAAAGAATCCAATGATCCAGTTGAACCTATTCTAGGAAAAGCCTATTTACCCCGTAAATTTAAAACAACTGTTGTAGTACCACCATTAAATGATGTTGATTTACATGCGAATGATCTCAACTTTATTGCGATTGCAGAACAAGGCGAACTAATTGGATTTAATGTCTTAATTGGTGGTGGTTTATCAATGGATTTTACCAACCACAACACCTATCCAAATGTTGCAAAAGAATTAGGCTTTGTCACTTTAGATGAGGTTTTACTGTGTGCTGAAGCTGTTGTTACTACCCAACGTGATTGGGGTAATCGCAGTGACCGTAAAAATGCAAAATTACGTTATACCTTAGAACGTGTTGGGTTAGATCTATTTAAAGCAGAAGTCGAAAAACGTACTGGAATCCAGTTAAAACCAATTCGTCCTTATCACTTTACCGAACGAGGCGATCGTATTGGTTGGGTAAAAGGAGAAGACAAAAAATGGCATCTCACACTCTTTATTGAAAATGGACGTTTACTTGATTACCCAGATCGTCCATTAAAAAGTGGTTTGCGTGAAATTGCCAAAATTCATAAAGGGGATTTTCGTTTAACTGCGAACCAAAACTTGATTGTTGCTGGTGTTGCAGCAAAAGATAAAGCCAAAATTGAGAAACTGGCTCGTGAATATAAGTTGATTGATGATAGCGTGACACCTTTACGTCAACAAAGTATGTCATGTGTTGCCTTACCAACCTGTCCATTAGCAATGGCCGAAGCAGAACGTTTTCTACCACAATTTATTGATAAAGTGGATTTGTTAATGGCAAAACATGGTATTTCTCAAGAGGGAATTGTGTTGCGTGTTACCGGTTGTCCTAATGGTTGCGGACGTGCAATGCTAGCTGAAATTGGGTTAGTGGGTCGTGCCATTGGTCGCTATAACCTTTATATCGGCGGTAATCGTGAAGGTAGTCGTATTCCTCGTTTATTCAAAGAAAATATCGAAGAAGCAGAAATTCTACAAATTCTTGATGGTTGGATTGGGGATTGGGCTAAAAATCGCCAACACAATGAAGGAATTGGGGATTTTGCGATTCGTACAGGTATTGTTAAACCTGTTACCAATGCTGCAGTAGATTTTTGGGAAGTGAAATTATAAAGATAAAAAATGTCGGATACTTTGTATCCGACAACTTTACACTCTTTCCTTACCCATAAACGGATCAGATAATAAAATTTTCACTTCCGTGCCACCTTTTGGGCGTAATTGAATCTGTAATTTTGCGTTTAACTGTGCGGTTCGTTCCTGCATAATATTTAAACCATAATGCCCTTCTGGTTCTTCTAATGACGGAATACCAATACCATTATCGGCAATAATAATTTCATTTTCACCATCTTGGTTAGTATGGGCAATTACTTCAATTAATGTGGCTTGTGAGTGTTTAATCGCATTCAATAAAGCCTCTCGAATCACTTGCAAAGCATGAACTAACTGTTGTGCAGTAAAAATTTGCGATGGTAACGAACATTCTAAAGTAATTTGTGCTTCGGTCTGATTCTGTAATGATTCAATGACCTGTTCTAACGCCACTTTCAAATTAGCCTCTTGAATGGTTAAGCGGAATGTGGAAAGCAACTCACGCAACTGAACATAACCATCATTTAAAGCTTGTTCAAAATCCGCAATAATTTTAAAACTTTTCTCCCGTGCAGCAGGATCACTATTTTTTAAGGTATGTTTTAATAATGTGAGTTGAATTTGTAAAAATGCTAATACTTGGGCTAATGAGTCGTGCAACTCCCTTGCAATAATAGACCGTTCTTCCATTAAGACTAACTGCTGTTGTTGACGTTGCGTTTGAATAAAATAAATCGCACGACCAAGCATTTGTGCCAAACTCTGCATTAAACGTAAATCAGGACAAGGCAACCCTGCCTGCCAGCGTAAACAAGATAATTCTTGCCCATGTACTGAAATTTTTTGTTGTTGCCAAGGGTAATTTTCTTCGATTTTACCCACAGAAAGATCCAGATGTTCTGCACCATACACAACTAATTCAATATAACGTAGATGTTCACTGACACGAATATCTGCTAATACTTCCGTTAATTTATGGTAATCCAAGTCGGTATGGGTAATTTTTTGTGATGTATGAAAGAGCATCGATAAAGTTCGATTTAATTGACTCAATTTTTGTGTTTTTTCTCGAACTTTATCTTCAAGAAACCAATACAATTTCTGTAACTCATTTGACATCGTGGTAAAAGTTTCTGATAAAGTCCCTAGCTCATTTGGTTTATTCGTATCAAGTTGAATATGTTTAAAATGACCAGATTGGACTTGTGTACTAGCTTGCACTAACTTTTCTACTGGATCCATCACTTCTCGTTTCATAAAACTAATCAAGTAAAATCCAATACCTAAAATTGTAATAATTGAGAAAATACTCGTGAGTATTGCTAAGATAATTTTCCGTTCTGAAAAATGTTGTAACACCACTACAAATTGATCAACTTTTTGCACATATTTATCTACTTGTTGTTGGTATTTTTCGACTCGATTTTCCCTAACATACTCCTCCATTACCTGCCAATTATTTAAAACCTCCTGATAAGCCGCTTTAACACTATCTGGGACAAAAAAGCTAGTTTGAATTTGTTCAAGAATATCTGAATCCAAAGTTTGGTTATATTGATCAATATTATGGGCTAGTGAATTAGGATTATGCTCCATTTGATAAATTAAGCGATATGATTGCATGCGTAATGAACCAGCCAAATTAATTGCTTCAGCATCATTTTGACTACTTACTAAAATTGAAAATACTAAAGCAATACAACAACTAGCTAATAAAATAATGCCAATTAAGTACTTAGCTACACGAGTTAATACAGAATATTTTTTCATAGCATCTCTTGTTCTTTGCGGAGGAATAGTTGTCATTTTATTAATAAACATTAATACCTCGCAATGTTAGATTATACAAACGAAAAAATCCCCGCTGTATGCGGGGATCAATGGGGAGGATTATCTTATTATATTTATAGTTTTTATTCACCGTAATACGCTTTGGTTAAGATTTCCATCATATCTTCAACCATTGGTAAACGTGGGTTCGCTGGTGAACATTGATCTTCAAAGGCAAGCAATGCTAAATCACGGCGAGCTTCCATAAACTCTTGTTCATTAATACCTTGTTCTTTGAAAGACATCTTAATACCAATGCGTTGTCCCAATTCTTTACACGCTTGTGCATAGGCTTGTACCGCTTCTTCTGGGGTTGAGCATGGCAAACCAAGCATTCTAGCAATTTCTTGATATTTAATATCTGCTTTATAGTAATTGTATTTCGGCCAAGTCGCTGTTTTGGTTGGGCGAGTACCGTTATAACGAATCACATATGGCATTAAAATTGCATTGGTTCTACCGTGTGGTGTATGGAAACGACCACCAACTTTATGTGCTAATGAGTGCGTCATACCCAAGAACGCATTTGCAAATGCCATCCCTGCAATCGTTGATGCATTGTGCATTCTCTCTCTTGCTTCTGGATCACTTGCTCCGTTCTTCACAGAACGTTCTAAGAATTCAAATACCAATTTAATCGCTTGTAATGCTAAACCATCGGTAAAGTCATTAGCTAAAGTTGACACATAGGCTTCAGTTGCATGAACTAACACATCATAGCCAGAATCTGCTGCCACATGTGCTGGTACAGTCATCGTTAATGCTGGGTCAACAATCGCAATCGTTGGGGTTAATGAGTAGTCAGCGATAGGATATTTTTTATCTCCTTCACTAATTACCGCAAATGGGGTCACTTCTGAACCTGTACCAGAGGTTGTTGGGATACCAATAAATTTCGCTTTACGGCCTAATTGTGGGAATTTAAATGCACGTTTACGAATATCCATAAATTTTTGTACAAGATCGCGGAAATCTACTTCTGGTTGTTCATAGAATAACCACATTACTTTCGCAGCATCCATCGCAGAACCACCACCTAAGGCGATAATGGTATCTGGTTGGAAGTTACGCAATAATTCAACCCCACGGCGAACTGTCGCAATACTTGGATCTGGTTCAACGTCAGCAAATAATTGGTAAGTAACATGATCGCCACGCATAGTGAGTTGTTTTGCAATTTTCTCAACAAACCCTAAATCCACCATCACACGGTCTGTTACAATCACAACACGTTCAACGCCTTTCATTGATTGTAGATATTGAATTGAATCACGTTCAAAATAGATTTTTGAAGGCACTTTGAACCATTGCATATTATTTCTCCGTCTGCCAACTCGTTTGATATTTAATAAATTCACCGCACTAACATTGTTACCAACGGAGTTTTTACCGTAAGAACCACAACCTAAAGTTAAGGATGGTAGGAAAGAGTTATACACATCACCAATACCACCAAATGTTGAAGGTGAATTCCAAATCACACGAATTGCTTTGACTCGCTCACCAAAGGTTTTTGCTAATTCCGCATCAGAAGTATGAATTGCCGCAGAGTGTCCTAAACCGTGGAATTCCACCATTTGTTCTGCTTTATTTAAGCCATCTTCAACACTTTCTGCTTTTAATAATGCCAATACTGGTGATAATTTTTCACGAGTAAGAGGCTCTTTTACGCCAACTTCTTTACATTCTGCAAGAAGAATATTGGTATTAGCAGGTACACTAAAACCAGCTTGTTCAGCAATCCATGCTGCTGGTTTACCCACCACTGCAGCATTTAATTTTGCCGAAGCACAGTTGGTGCTATTTGCTTTTGCACCAAAGATATATTCTTCAAGTAACGCTTTCTCTTTCTTATTGACTAAATACACGCCATAAGACTGCATCTCTTTGATGAAATCTTCATAGATTTCTTTATCTACGATAGCCGCTTGTTCACTGGCACAAATCATACCGTTATCGAATGATTTGGACATCACGATATCGTGTACAGCTTGTTTTAAATTTGCACTTTTTTCCACATATGCTGGTACATTACCTGCCCCAACACCTAACGCTGGTTTACCACAAGAATAAGCAGCTTCAACCATCGCATTTCCGCCAGTCGCAAGAATCGTTGCAATACCTGGATGTTTCATTAATGCTTGTGTACCTTCCATAGATGGGTGTTCAATCCATTGGATACAATTTTTTGGTGCACCTGCTTGTACTGCGGCTTCATAAACCACACGAGCAGCATGTGCAGAACTTTGTTGTGCGGAAGGGTGGAAGGCAAATACGATTGGGTTACGTGTTTTTAAGGCAATCAATGATTTAAAAATGGTGGTTGATGTTGGGTTGGTTGTTGGGGTAATACCGCAAACTACTCCTACTGGATCGGCAATTTCAGTAATGCCAGTTACATCATCTTCTTTAATTACGCCCACTGTTTTTAAATGACGCATATTATTGACGACATATTCACACGCAAATAAGTTTTTGGTCGCTTTATCTTCAAATACGCCACGACCTGTTTCTTCATAAGCGTGCATTGCCAACACACCATGTTGATCAAGTGCAGCAACAGAAGCCTTAGCTACAATATAATCCACTTGTTGTTGGTTAAGTTGACGAAACTCTTCTAACGCCACTAAACCGTTGGCAACAAGTTGATCCACTTCTGCTTGAGCTGGACTGACAGCAACTTCAGTTGTCTTATTCATAATGATTTCTCCAAAAATTAAAAATTATTTTAACTAATAAAATTATATCTATTTGAAGTTTATCTTTTTGGGGTATTTAACCATTATCTGATCTAGCTCAATTTCCGTGTTATGCGTTTGTTATAGTCGTTGAAGTTCTGTTGAAAGCTCGTTTTTAATTCTTGATCAATCCAGATTTTTTATGTGATCTTTGCCTTTTTTCGTTCTATAGTAGAGAAAATTTTCATCGGCAAATTGAAAAGGAAAATGATATGGAACCTGCAACTTCTCAACTTGAAAACACGAAAAAATGGGCAATGATTACTTATTGGCTTTATATTGTTTCTGTATTTTTTGGTGGCTCATTAAGTATTATCGGCATTATCATTGCCTATATTTTCCGTGATGATGCTCGTAGTTCATACCTTGAAAGCCATTTTACTTATCAAATTAGAACTTTCTGGATTGGTTTGTTATATAGTGCGATTGGGGTTGTTCTTTCTTTGATTTTTATCGGTTATTTTGTATTACTCTTCACCTTTATTTGGTTTGTTGTACGTTCAATTAAGGGCTTACGAGCGGTACATAAAGAAATGCTTATCTTCAATGAAAAAACGTGGTTATTTTGATCTGCTTGCTTGTGAATCAAGGGATTAGACTCTAGAATACAGTTTTTATCACGCAAGATGAGGCTTTAACTATGTCAGCACTTACCGCTCTACAGCAAGAAACCAGAGAAATTATTGATCAGCTTTTAAATGATGGCAGTGATCCTGATGCGTTATATATTATTGAACACCATATTTCTCATCATGATTTCGATAAGCTGGAAAAAATTGCTCTTGATGCCTTTAAACTTGGCTATGAAGTATCTGAAGCAGAAGAGTTAGAAACGGAAGATGGTGTTGAAGTCTATTGTTTTGATATTATTAGTGAAATTGAATTAAAAGCCGAATTAATTGATGCCCAACAAACGGAATTACTCCCTTTAATTAAAAAACATCAAGGGACTTATGATGGTTGGGGAACCTATTTTGAAGATCCTGACGATGATGAAGATGAATATGGTGAAGACGGCGAATTTTTTGATGATGAAGACTAATTTATGCGTGATACTCTTTTTACAGCACAAAAATCCGTTGAAAAATGCCCGCAATGTGGGCATTTTTTACAGTTAAAACGAGGGAAAAAAGGGCTGTTTCTAGGTTGTAGTCAATATCCTGTATGTGATTATCTCAAGCCACTACATTCACAAACGCTTGGCGAAATTCTTAAAGTCCTACCTGAACATTGTCCTGAATGTAACCACTCTTTGGTTTTACGGCGTGGACAATTTGGGATGTTCATTGGTTGTAGTAACTATCCGCAATGCCATTTTATTGTGAATAACGAACCAGAGAAGCATGATTACCACCCCGTAACTTGTCCTGCTTGTCGGCAAGGAAAATTAACGGCTAAACGTGGTGCAAAAGGTAAAGTTTTTTTTGCTTGCGATCATTATCCACATTGTCGCTTTAATGTTGCCCAACAACCAGTTGAAAAAGCGTGTCCACAATGCCATTTCCCATTGGTTTATCAAAAAAAAGTGACCGATCAACAAATTAGTTATCAATGTTTAAATAAAAGTTGTAAACATATTTTTTATGAATCAAATGAATAACTTAGAAAATATTGTCACCTCTCTATTACAAGGTGATGTCATTGCCTATCCCACCGAAGCCGTTTTTGGTTTAGGGTGTAATCCTTTTAATGATCAAGCGATACAAAAATTATTAGATCTAAAACAACGCCCAGTAGAAAAAGGCTTAATTTTAATTGCACCTACTTTAGATTTTTTTCAGCAGATTATTGCGTTTGACCAATTATCTCCTGAACACTTACAACGTATCCAACAAGTCTATGCAAGACCGACTACTTGGATTGTGCCAGTACAGACAACGGTTTCACCATTATTAACTGGAAAATTTAATAGTATCGCTGTTCGCTTGTGCCAACATCCTGCAGTGGTTGCACTTTGCCAACAAGCAAATATGCCAATCACCTCAACGAGTGCAAATTTAACTGGTCAACCTCCTTGCCGCCATTATCAGGAAGTTCTTACCCAATTTGGTAAAAATTTTCCTGTATTACAAGCTGAAGTAGGTAAGGCAAAAAATCCCTCTGAAATAAGAGATCTCTTTACTAATCAAATTGTTAGACAAGGATAAATAGAGTTATGCAACAACATCATTATGCTGTTTGGGGAAATCCTATTGCACAAAGTAAATCCCCCTTAATTCATCAACTTTTTGCTCAACAAACAAGCAAACAACTGACTTATGTGGCTAAATTAGGTGATTTAAACGACTTTGAGCAACAATTAACACAATTTTTTCAACAAGGTGCCAATGGCTGTAATATTACTGCACCATTTAAAGAACGTGCATTTCAACTTGCTGATCAACATAGTGAACGCTGTCAATTAGCACAAGCGTGCAATACTTTAAAACGTCTAGAAGATGGTTCTCTTTATGCAGACAATACCGATGGAGCAGGTTTAGTAACAGATTTACAACGACTCGGTTGGTTAGCACCAAATCAGCACATTTTATTGCTTGGTGCAGGCGGAGCGACAAAGGGAGTGTTATATCCATTATTGCAAGCAAAACAAAAAATAACCCTTGCGAACCGCACTTTAGAAAAAGCTCAAGCCTTAGCAACAAAGTTTTCCGCATATGGTGAGATTCAAGCCACCACATTAGACGAGATTCCACAACAATCATTTGATGTAGTGATTAATGCGACTTCCAGCGGCTTACACGGACAAGTTGCCCCCGTTTCTGATGTTGTTTTACAACAATGCCAACGTGCTTACGATATGCAATACACTCCAAACGGAGAAACACCTTTCCTTCAACATTGCCGTCAATTAGCCATTCCAGCATGTAGCGATGGGTTAGGGATGTTAGTTGCTCAAGCTGCTCATGCTTTTTTACTTTGGGAAAATGTGATGCCGAATATTGGGCAGTTACTCGCAAGCCGAGAATGGTTAAAACATTGCTAAGTTGTTTTTGAATATACAGATAAATATTATTATTTATCACAGACTGTATTTAAACCTAGTTTTAAGAAAGATCTTTATAAAAACGCTCAATAGGTTCCCTTGTGACTTGCCCGAATGTAGGAAAGATTTTCAGGCAAAAAATGTCTAATTTTTCGCAGAAAAATATCAGTTTTTTGCCGCTCGGAAAATCTTGACGGAATGAGGAATAGCAAGGAGCTAGGGCGTGCATTATTCGCAAGTTCGCTCAGCTCACTTGCTCACCCTTCGGGTCGCTGCAAGCAACGCTCAAAAAGCAAGGCTTTTTGTCTTTTGCTTCCTTTTCTTTGCACGCACAAAGAAAAGGAAGTCGCCCTTTAGGGCGAAACTTAAATATCAATTTAGGTGAAAAATAAACTAAAAATTAAATTAAGATGACTTTGTCAACAAACTAGAACATAAATAATATTTTTAATTCTTCTATGTAGTTCACATTTTAATTCAACAACGCTTCGTTCCTAACTCGCATTTTCTACAATCACCCCACTTCCTATTTCATCAACTAAGTGGGGTTTTATGTTGCCACCAATACGCCTTGGAATCATTTGTGCAATGATCAGCTCTACTCCAGCTTGGGCTATTTCTATTCAAGATCAACAACGAGATGTACAACAGCAACAACGTCAGCAAGAACAACAAAAAGCTCGTCAACAAACCTTTATGCAACATCGTGAGGTTCACGTTACGACAACAGGCGAAACACCACAAGCCTTTCCAGTAGAATCACCTTGTTTCCCTATTTCTCATATTTATTTAACCGAATTTTCACCAGATAAAACCTCTATTGATACTCTCACTACTAAGGATTTACGCACCGATTTTGCTTGGGCATTACGGGCAGTATATGCACCTAAAGATTTCACGTTACCGCACTGTTTAGGTGGGCAAGGTATTAGCGAAATCATTAAACGTGTGCAAAATGCAATTATTGAAAAAGGCTTTGTCACTACACGTGTCTTAGCACAACCGCAAGATTTACGCCAAGGTCGTTTAGTCTTAACCGTGATACCAGGCAAAGTGCGTCATATTCTGTTACGTGACCATAGTGAAACGTTAAAAGCCCATAAAGGCACAGTTTGGTTTGCCTTACCATTAGGGCAAGGCGATTTATTGAATATTCGGGACATTGAACAAGGGTTAGAAAATTTAAAACGTCCACCGCATGTGGATTCCAACATTCAGATTGTACCCACCGAAGATACCCAAGCATTGCCAGGTGAAAGTGATTTACAGATTGATTTTAAACAAGCCTTTCCTTATCGCTTAGCCTTGTCTTTAGATGATAGTGGTAGCAAAGCTACTGGTCGTCTTCAAGCAGGGGCAACTGTATCCATTGAGAATCTCCTTTCACTGAATGATATTTTCTATGGCTCATTCACACAAAGTATCTCGCGTGGCAGTGATGATCCTGGCAGACATGGTAGTCGTAGCACCAGTTTATATTATGCTATTCCTTGGAAAGCGTGGTTATTACACTTCTCTTCTACCCAAAATCGTTATCATCAAACCGTTTTCGGTGCCTTTACTAATTATGAATATGCAGGACGCAGTGAAACCACCAATATTGGTCTTTCACGGGTGTTGTATCGCAGCAATGCGAGAAAAACTACCCTCAACGTAGGCATTTGGCATCGAGAAAGCCATAACTTTGTAGATAACGCAGAAATTGACATTCAACGTCGCCGTATGGCTGGATGGACAGCGGGGTTATCACACCGCGAGTATTTCGGCAGTGCGACCTTAGACATCAATTTCAATTATAAACAGGGCACGGGTGCCTATCATTCTCTACCTGCACCAGAAGAACAATTTGGTGAAGGAACATCTCGACCAACCATTATCACCGCGTCTTTGAGTGTTAAACAGCCATTTACGCTTGGACAACAGCCTTTCCAGTTCAACACATCATGGCAAGCTCAATGGAATAAAAGTCCACTGATTTTACAAGATATGTTTAGTATCGGTGGGCGTTATACCGTGCGTGGGTTTGATGGTGAACTTACATTGACTGGTGAACGAGGTTGGGTATGGCGTAATGAATTAGGCTGGAATATCGCCAATAAAGGACATGAGCTTTATCTCGCATTAGACGGTGGTCATGTCAGTGGCAACTATACTAAGGAATTACTGGGTAAAAATTTAATGGGTGGGGCGATTGGTTTACGTGGCACTTTATGGGGGCTTACTTATGACTATTTTGTCGGCATACCACTACACAAACCTGAGGGTTTTCGTACCTCGCACGTCACGACTGGGTTCAACTTAAGTTATCAATTCTAAGCGAAGCGTTGGGGAATAAATTATGAATAAACATCTTTATCGCATTATCTTTAGTAAAACCTTACAACGTTTCGTCGTGGTTTCTGAAATTGCAATGCGCGAAGGGAAAGCCAAACATGAAGGTCAACATTGTCATTCCACTTCGCTTAGTCAACGTCCTCACTGGCGATTAAAACCTTTAACTGTCGGCTTATATTCACTGTTAGGCTTTTTCTATCTTGCCTCTGCACAAGCTGACGAATTACAAATCCTAGCTGATAGCACTGCACCGAAAAACCAACAACCGATCGTTTTACAAACGGCGAATGGCTTGCCACAAGTTAATATTCAAACACCAAATGACAAAGGGTTATCACATAACAAATACCAACAGTTTGATGTGGCACCAAAAGGGGCGATTCTCAATAACAGCCGTAAAAATGTCCAAACAGAACAAGGTGGCTGGGTACAGGCAAACCCGTATTTAGTCGGTGGCGAAGCTAAAGTCATTTTAAATGAGGTCAATGCCACTAAACCAAGTCAATTAAAAGGCTATATTAAAGTCGCTGGCGGTAAGGCAGACGTGATTATCGCCAATCCAAGTGGGATTCATTGCGAAGGTTGCGGCATTATTAATGCAGGACGCAGTACCTTTACCACTGGCGAAGTCCAAATTGAAAATGGGCAAGTGAAAGGTTATCGTGTTGAGAAAGGTGCCGTCACCGTTTCAGGTCGTGGATTCGATAGCAGCCGTCAAGATTACACCGATATTATTGCGAAAGAAGTCAAAGTCAATGCGGGTATTTGGGCGAATAATCTCAAGGTAACAACGGGACAAAATCAGGTTTCTGCCAACAATGACACTATCCAAGTGATTCGTGCTGGCGAAGCGAGCCAACCTGTTGGTTATGCCGTCGATGTCGCCAAATTAGGTGGAATGTATGCCAATCAAATTCATCTGATTGGTACCGAAAATGGCTTAGGCGTTCGTAATGCAGGACATATTGGTGCAGCAGCGGGTGAAGTGAAAATAGATAGTCAAGGACGGATTGTGAATACAGGGAAAATCTTAGCTCCTATGGCTATCAACCTAACATCCAAAAATGGCATTGAAAATCACGGTAAGATTGTCAATCTGCAAAAGGATATTACTTTACACACCGCCTCAGATATTCAGCAAGATGGTTCCATTGTTGCCCGAAAAGGCAATATCCATCAGGTTGCTCAACAAGATATTCGCCAACATGGAGAATCTATTGCAAAAGGCAATATCACTTATCAAGCCCCAACAGTTTCTGCCTCAACCTCTTCCCTTATCGTAGCAGGTGCTGATACTCAAGAATCACCAACAGAAGAAAAACGCACACTTGAACCTTATTCTGCACAAGGTAAAACCCTCCTTATCACGACCACAGGTAAAACGAGTTTACAGGGAAAAAATATTGCTTCAGGGAAAATTCAGGTAAATAGTACAACAACCAATTTCGATCACAGCCATACAGAGGCATACACAATCAATATCAATGCCACACAAGGCAACATTCACGCGAACCAAGCGAATTTTGTTGCACAACAAGATTTAACGTTAAACACACCACGTTTATTGTCAACCCAAGCAAGTTCTTTGACTGCAAAAAAGATAACGACAACACAACATTCGTTAAATACCCAACACGCAGTGTGGGAACAACTAGGAAAGGAAGATTTTCGTCTTGATGTCGCTGATACCCTATACAATCAAGGTGGAACATTTAAAACACAAGGGGATTTTTTCATTAATGCGGAAGGATTAGATAATCGACAAGGGCGTTTATTAACGAATGGTCTGTTAAACTTAGACATAGGTAAAGGTAAACTGGATACAACAGCAGGGACACTCTTATCTCATCAGTCACTTTCCATTGTTTCAGGTGAACTAATCAATGATAAAGGGTTAATTCAATCTAACCAACGCATCACTATCAATACCCAAGGGCAAAGATTATCTAATCAACAAACACTTACCACGACACCAGAAAAAGGTATCATCGCATTAGATACCTTAACAATTACATCAGGTCAGTTATTTAACCAACAAGGACGGATAGTAAGTCATCGTCAGCAACAACTTGACACTCATACCATTAATAATCAACAAGGCAGCATTTCATCACAACAGCATTTATCACTGAATAGTCAAACGCTTAATAATGAAAAAGGTAAGATTTTGGCGGAAAGCACACTAACGATAAAGAGCAAGGAAATCAACAATAATCAAGGCAATATTTTCTCTCAGGATCAAGGGGCAATCACCGCCACGACCTTTACCAACCATAACGGTATATTGCAAAGTAGCAATCAACTTCATCTTAAGGTAACAGATTTATCCCAGCAAGCAGGCTTACTTTCAGCCAACGATCTTCGCCTTGTCGCAAATACATTAGTATCAAACCAACAAAGTAATATTGTTGCTAAACAACTTTCTCTCACGGCAGATACATTTGCGAATCAAAACAGCACGCTACTCGCACAACAAAAGGTATTTATTGATGTACAACAAGGCATTCAAAATCAACAAGGGACGATTGCCAGCTTAGGGGATGTTCTTACACTTAACACCCATCAATCTGAACTGAACAATACGGCAGGCACGCTTGCCGTACAAAATGGAACGCTCACTTTACAAACAAACATATTGGACAATAAACAAGGGCTTCTCCTTGCAAAAACAGCCGATATTCATGCTCAACAAACAATAGATAATCGCAATACCCTCACACAGCCTATTAAAGGTATTATTGCCACTGATCTAATAGTAGAAACAAAGCATTTCGATAATCAATCTGGGCGAATTACTGCCTTTAATACAGCAACATTACACACTGAAGATCTACAAAATACCGTTGGGGAAATGTTATTTGCTCAAACGGGACAAATTAACACTCAGTCCCTAAACAACCAAGCTGGAAAATTGGTCTCACTTAATGCTGCCCTAAACATCACAACACAAACTACCTTAAATAACCAACAGGGCTTACTCAATGCAGCCGATCAAGTCAATTTAACGACATTTGGTTTATCCAACCAACAAGGTAAACTCTATGCAGGTAATGCCCTCACGATGGCAATTCAAACGGATATACATAATCAACAAGGGATTATCCAATCTGATGGGGCGATGGTTTTAACAGCCACTACCCTGCAAAATCAAACAGGGACAATCAAAGCGAAAAGCCAAGGAAATATTACTGCACAAACAATTCATAATGCTGCTCTTCCGAATCATCAATCTCTCATCATAGGCGACTTATTAACTCTAACAACACAGACACTGAATAATAACGGCACCAAAGCAACCAGCTACATTCCAACACAAGGTATTCAAGGGAGAGATATCATCCTAAATGCCCAAGCACTAAATAACCAACAAGGTGGCATTTATAGTACGCATACGCTTTCTATTACCGCTAACGATATGCTAGATAATCAGCAAGGTGAGTTACTTGCATTAGATAGCATCACGCTCCAACATCGCGGTAATCTTATGGTGAATAATCAAGCGGGGCTAATTCAGGGAAATAATGCCATTCAGTTGGCTGCTAAACGCCTTATTGATGAAGGTAATATAAAAGCAGGAAAAGATCTTACGCTGACACTACAAGATGATTTTACGCTAAATAATGCCTTTGTGGTCGGACAAAATCTCACCTTAACCACAGCGGGTAACTTTACCAATAATGTGGCACAAAATATTAACCATCATCTGATGATTTCAGCAGCGAATATCATCAACCAACCAACAGCAGAACTTTCTGCACAGAATACACACCTCATTAGCCGCACTTTAACCAACCGAGGTTTAATTGATGGTCGTACCACAACCATTAAGAGTAACACTATCACAAATATAGGCACAGGACGCATTTATGGTGATCATTTAGCGTTACAAGCAAGCCATCTCAGTAATCTAGAAGAAAATCATTCTGCTGCCACCATTGGTGCAAGAACACGCCTAGATTTCGGTGTTGATCGCTTACTTAATCGTTATGGCAGCACTATTATTAGCTTAGGTTCAATCCATTTTGGAAAAACACTAGATGCACAACAACACGCCACTGGGCAAGCTAATATCGTACAAAACCATAACGCTGTGATTGAGGCACTTGGTCAGATAACTTTTAATGTCAATTCCATCGAGAATTTACATCAGTTTGTCAAAATGGAGATACAAGAAACATCAAGAACGCCTATTTTTGAATATGGGTTTGCCAATGAAGCACCTCGTTATAGTAAAAACACCCCTGGGTTAACCAAAGTCAAACGGGATGATAAAGGCAGTTTTAATAAGAAAGTGGAAAACTTATATGCCTTACGTTTACCTGATGGCAGAGAGAGTGAATCCTGGCGAGAGTACAACTATATTCGCACGATCAATGAGTCTATGTTACTGTCTTCACCTTATGCTGAAGCGAAAATTTTAAGTGGCGACAAAATAAATGTTTACCAAAGCCATATCAAAAATTACGACAGTAAAATGATTGCCCATACAGGTATTGAATTTCATCAAGGTACAAGTATTGATAATCATGCGACACAAGGTGTGATCATTACGACCGATAAAGGGAAACTGACCTCTTTTTATAATGGTAGAGCTTGTGCGAAAAAGATTTTGGGTAAATGTATCGATTATTATCGAACAACAAAAAGCAATACCGTTGCTTATCAAGATGAAAAACAGCAAACAAAAACTTTCGATCTTTGGGATTATGTCGAAAATAGCACAGAAACAACGGTTCTCAGCAATACAATTACCCAGCCAACCGCAGTCAAAAACGTACATTTATCCACTATCGCTATTACGGATGGAGAGATAACCAATCATTTAACAGAAACAGCCTTGCCTAAATTGAATTCACAGCAGATTGCGATCACGCCAGAAATGGATAATGCGTTAAAAAACCAAATTGTGACCTCAGGTGAAGTTGTGCGTCCACTCGCATTACCACTTGTAAAAACACACTTAACCACGATCCAATTACCGACCGCCAGTTTATACCAAATTAATCCAGAAGCTCCTCATGGTTATTTGATAGAAACCGATCCTAAATTTATTGATCGCAACCAATGGATCGGTGGCGATTATATGTTTAACGCACTGCGTGCAGATCCACAACATATGTTAAAACGCCTCGGTGATGGTTTTTATGAACAACGTCTGATTAATGAACAAATTAACCAGTTGACAGGACAACGTTATTTACCTGGTTATACTAACGATTTAGAGCAATATAAAGCCCTAATGGATAATGGCGTGAAATATGCTAAACAATTTAACTTCTCCATTGGGGTAGGTTTAACCGCACAACAGATGTCAGAATTGACCACCGATATGATCTGGTTTGTTAATAAAGAAGTGAGTTTAGCCGATGGACGAAAATTGACCGTCTTAGTACCACAAGTTTATCTCATCGCTCGACATAGTGATGTTACCACACAAGGGGGATTAATCTCGGCAAATACCATTATTGGGCAGACAGACAATTTAGAAAATAGTGGTGTCATTGCAGGAAGAGATCTTACCCAACTAGACACGACACAGCTAAAAAATCGTGGTGTTATTCTTGGGCAAAGTGTTAATTTATCTGCAAAACAACAACTTGTGAATTTAGGTGGCAGAATTGAAGCGGTAGAACGACTACTACTTTCCGCAGGAAAACAACTTGAAGTAAGTAGTACATTAACTCAAAGTGAAAGTGATCAAGGACGCTTTGCTCACCAAACACAAGACCAATTAGGTGTAGTAAAAGTCACTGGAAAAAATGGAACACTCGCTTTATATAGTGATGGCAATCTCACGATTAAAGCGGCTCAGATTGCTAGCCAAGGTACACTCACTGCCATAGCAGGCGAGGCATTAGCCATTAACACTCATCAGGTGAGTAATAAAGAACACTATCATGCCGATGCGAATAACTATTACCGCCTCGATCAACAAGGTGAGGAAGGGAGTACACTTACCGCAAAAGAGAACATCACGATTATTGGCAAACAACAAGCCGAATTACGTCAGGCGACTATTCAAAGTACGCAAGGTAATATTTTTATTGGTTCACAAGGTGATATCACATTGACGACAGGTCAACATCAAGAACAGATAAACTCAAGCCGAAAAGAGGTTTCTTCTGGGTTATTCAATAAAATCACAACGCTCAAAAAACATACTCACGAAACAACAGAACAGAAAGGAAGCCAACTTGATGGACAACAGATTACCCTTGTTTCTGAACAAGGTGATCTCCGTGTCACAGGCAGCACGATTGTTGCCGATAAAAATGTGAACTTACAAGCTCAAGACATTGAGATCACTGCAGCGAAAAATACCCGAAAAGAACATGATTTTTACGCAGAAAAGAAATCAGGTGTAATGAGTAGTGGAATCTCTATCACCTTAGGTACTCGGAAAGAAGCAACAGATACTACTAATCGCCAACAAATAGCACAAGGTAGTCAGATTGGATCATTACAAGGAGATATCCAGTTGATCGCCCACGAAAATTATCGGCAACAAGGTAGTCGAGTCACGGTAGGTAATGGTGATGTTACGATTGTAGCCAAGAAAATTGATATTACTGCGGTAGAAGATAAAGCAACGACAGATCATCAACATTCATTTAAACAAAGTGGATTAACTTTAGGCGTGAATATTCCTGTTGTACAAGCCGCACAACAAGTTCAACAAACAATCAAAACAGTAAAACAAGTGGGTGATGCAAAAGATAATCGAATTAATGCACTAACAGCAATCAATGCAGCATTTGATTTAGCGAATACAGCTGATGTTGTAGGTAATGTTGCAGACACCCTTGCAAATCAAGGCATACAAGGTTTAACACAAAATATCGGTATTAGCATAGGCTATGGTAAGCAGAAAAATGAACAAACTGTACATACGGAAACGACAACAGCACGCCCAAGTAAAGTCAATGCGACAGGGAATGTCATGCTTCACACGACAGCAGATAAAGATACTTCCCATATTGTAGTTAAAGGTTCAGAGATTGTAGGACAACAAGGAACAACGCTTGCTACCACAGGCGATTTAATAATCGAAGCGCAACAGCAAACGCATCAAGAACAAAGTCATAACCAATCAAGTGGTTGGAATGCTGGTGTTGCCATTAATTATAGTAGTAATGGTGTTGCCTTTGGTATTACCGCTGGAGGAAATAGTGGCAAAGGCTATGGAAATGGCGATGAAACCATATGGGAAAATAGTCTTATTGGTAATCAACATAGCCAAACAACCCTTATTTCAGGAAAAGATCTCACGATTCAAGGCGGACAAGTTATTGGTCAAGGTGTCAGCGTTCAAGCAAATAATTTAACGATTACCAGCCTGCAAGATACCACCACTTATCAAGGTAAACACAAACAAACTTCCACTCAAGCAACAGTAGGTTATGGTGCTTCCCTTTCTGGCAACTATACTCAGTCTAAACTTAATGCGGATTATGCCAGTGTTAACCAGCAATCAGGGATTTTTGCAAATGATGAGGGTTTTAATGTTCACGTTCATCAACACACCGATTTACAAGGTGGATTAGTTACCTCAACTGAACTTGCCGAACAGCAAGGTAAAAATCGATTTATAACGGGAACACTCAATGCAGAAGATATCCAAAATCACAGCAACTATAAAGGTTCTGCATTTGGTATCGGTGGATCTATTGCGATGAACTTTGCCTCATCTCTGACAGAAAAAGGTCAAGCTCAAAGTCATAAACAAGCAACCAATAAACAAGAACAGCCTTTATATATTGACTCACAAGGTAATGAAACCACTGCCAGTCATACAGAACAAGGACAAGCTAACCAAAGAAAATTAGCAACAGGACTGAGTTCATTGACAGGTTCTACTTCTGTTGGTATTGGCTCAGATAAATCAACACAAACTGCAATAACAAAAGCTGGAATTGGCACCAATCATATTGTTATTAATGATCCTGATACACAACAAGAAAAAACAGGTTTATCCATTGAACAAATAAAAGAAAATGTAAAAACTACGCTCACTACAGAGAATGCAAAGAAAAATAATGGTTCATTGGTCAATCATTTTGATAAAGAAAAGGTCTTAAAAGAGTTAAATATTCAGGTGAAAGTTACTCAAGATTTCCGCAAAAATGCCTTTAAGACCATTGATAACTATGTTTTGCCTAAACAAGCTGAATTAAGAAAACAGATTAAGCAAGCCCAAACAGAAGAGGAAAAGACCGAACTTTATAAAGAAATTTATAAATTACAATACCAAAAACGCCTACTTGAAACGGTTGTTGGTCTTGTTTCTGGTTCACCAGATCTGGCTATCACTCAAGGAACATTACAACTTGCCGCCACCAAAATGCGTGAAGAGACCTTAGCAAATTCACGAAAATTTAAGGGGATTATTGACGCTAAAACAGGTCAAATATTACGCAATGATTCTTACGATAGTGGTTATTTTGATGGCATTAAATTAGGTGGGGTAAGGATTGATCTAAATATTATCTGTAATAGCGGAATGGGAACTTGTACACAAAATAGTGATGGTTCGGTTACTTTTGATGGAAATAAGAATACTACTATTCTAGATGCAATAGATCCAAATCAAAATAAAAATGCTAAAAATCTATATGGTCCAACAGGTGGATTTCAATCTATTCATGGTGGTTGGTATTTTAGTGGTAAGCCATTATTCATCTATAACATTGGCGATATTTCGGATAATTTAGTGGAATCCTATGCAGGAACCCATGATTTACTCGGTGGGCAAATCTGGGGTTGGTATGATCAACAAGGTAATACGTCTGAAAAAAATTTTATACAAGATATCTCAAGTAATATTACTACCGCTATCGGAATTCCTGTTGCAACACCTTTTGCAATGGCAGATCTTATGTCATCAGATTTTGTGGAAACCTTATTTAAATTAGGAGGTAATTAAATATGAAAAAATTTTTAATCCTTATTTGTGTTTTTATTCTAGCTGGATGTATATATGATCGTGGTTGTTTTAGGCCATTAATAGAAACAGTAGCTACACAATGTGGAGAAACAGGAACATTATTCCCTCTTATCGCAGGTTATCAAAAACCTGAAACTTTAGGAAAAACTAATTCAGCTAAAAGATGGAAAGATTTTGTTGCTTGTGGTGGGAAAATGGGGGATCAACAAATTCGTTATTATCCTGAAAATTACACTATAAATGGTAAATTCTACAAAGAGTTTGACGATTGTATGCTTGAAAAAGGATATATATTCTTACCACCAGCTCAATGCGGTTACCAAGAACCTAAATATAATACAGGAAAATGCAATTTATAAATAAAAAATCCTCCAACTAAAAATTAGTATGGAGGATATTCCTTCTTAATGACTTTTATGCGTGGTGCTATATAAAATTTTATCGGTATAAGCAACTGCTATCGCAGAAGCTAAAAAGCCCAAATGCAAGAATAATTGCCACATAATTTGTTTTTCAGGTAAATTTCCTGCATTAATAAATGTTTGTAGCATATGAATAGATGAAATACTAATAATCGCCATCGATAATTTAATTTTTAATACTGAGGCATTAACGTGATCTAACCATTCTGGCTGATCAGGGTGATTATCCGTATTTAATTTTGAGACAAAAGTTTCATAGCCACCGACTAACACCATCACTAATAAATTCGCAATCATTACAACATCAATAAGATTTAACACTGCTAACATAATAGTGTTTTCATCCATTTGATTAAGATTTACAACTAAATGCCATAATGATTTTAAAAATTTATAGGCATAAACAATTTGGACAATAATTAAGCCTAAATAAATTGGTAATTGTACCCAACGGCTCGCAAAAATGATTTTAGCGATAAAGTTAGGTTGTGGTTGTGGTTGTGTTGGTGTTTGATTATTTTGCATAAAATCCTTAATTATTTATTTTTTAATAAATCACGAATTTCTGTTAATAATTTTTCTTCTGCTGATGGTTCAACTGGTTTTGGTTCTTCAGCTGGTTTTTCACGTTTTAATTTATTCATTGCTTTAATTGCTACGAAAATTGCAAACGCAATAATAATAAAATCAAATACAGTTTGAATAAACATTCCATAGTTTAATGTTACTGCTGGAATATCGCCTACTGCACCACGTAATACAATTTTAAGATCTTTAAAGTCCACACCACCTACTAATAAACCAATAATAGGCATTGCAATATCTGCCA
The DNA here is from genome assembly GCF_042433085.1 of Gallibacterium melopsittaci. Lineage (NCBI taxonomy): Bacteria > Pseudomonadati > Pseudomonadota > Gammaproteobacteria > Pasteurellales > Pasteurellaceae > Gallibacterium > Gallibacterium melopsittaci. The sequence continues at coordinate 111,716 of NZ_JBHLWA010000004.1, read as the reverse complement.
CTAATGAACTTACGATTTTACCAAATGCTCCGCCGATAATAACCCCGACAGCCATATCAACTACATTACCGCGCATTGCAAATTCACGAAATTCTTTTAAAAAACTCATTTTTAATTCTCCTAAATATTATTGTTGAAAAAAGAGGCGCTAATTATATTTTTATTATTAGAATCTTACAATTTTTTTACAAAAAATTTTTTAACACCTTACTTTTTCCAGAAATGTGGAAACAATAAAACTAAAATTGTCATAATTTCTAAACGCCCTAATAACATTCCTAAAATCATCAACCACTTAGAAATAGTAGGAATCGTTGAAAAATTCCCTGAAGCTCCTACTTGATTACCAAATCCTGGTCCTACGTTGCCAATTGCTGTTGCCGCAGAACTCCATGCACTTTGGAAATCCATTCCCGACATTCCCATTAAGATCGTCAAAATAGCTATAATGACAAAATAACTAAAAATAAAGCCAACAATCCCGAAAACAGTTTCACTTGAAACAATATGTCGATTGTAATGCACTGCCGAAATACTATTTGGATGGATTAAACGTAATATTTGATGCTTTAATACTTGGAACATAATTTGAAAACGGAAAATTTTAATTCCACCAGTCGTTGATCCTGAACACCCACCTAAAATAAAAGCAACGGCAAATACCATTGTTGTCGTTGCTGTCCAAGTATCAAAATTACCTAAACTAAATCCACAAGTGGACATAATATTGACTAAATTAAAAAACGCATAACGCAGACTATCTTGCCAATTAAATACACCCTCATAATTTAACCAAGCAGCAGAAAATAAACCAATAATTAAAACAAATAATGAGAATCCCATTAATTGCTGATCACGAAATAACACAAAAATATTCTTGCGGTGAATAGCTTGTACCATTAATAAAAATGGTAAAGACCCCAAAAACATAAATAAGGTACAAATCCATTGTGTAGTACTATTAAATTCTGCCATCGAACCACTGCGAGTCGAAAAACCACCAGTAGAGATAGTAGTAAAAGCATGATTAATGGCATCAAAGAAATCCATTTCTGACCACATATAAGCAAAGAGGCAAACAACCGTTAAAAAGAGATAAATTTGGATAATACTTTTTGCAACATCTCGTGCTTGCGGCAGAATTTTGTCAGATTTATCAGATGATTCTGTACGGAACAGTGTCATTCCACCCACATTTAAAAACGGTAAAATGGCTACCGCCATAACAATAAATCCCAAACCACCCATCCATTGTAAAGTCGAACGCCACATTAATAATGCAGGCGAAGTGTCACTAACATCGACAATAATACTCGATCCTGTCGTGGTTAATCCTGATACGGTTTCAAAGTAAGCATCTGTAAAACTAAAATCACTAATGACGATAAAAGGCAATGCACTAAACACACAACTAATTAACCAGATTAAAGTGGTTAGTAATAGCATATCCTTTACTCGTAACCGCATATCTTGTGGTTTTTTTCGAGTCAAAATAAAGGAAACAAAATGGGTAATACCAATACAAATTAAAAATCCAACTAATCCCTCACCATTATGAAAAAAAGTCACAATTAACGGGATAAGCATTAACCATGCGATTTTAGAAAGCACTGAACCCAAAATATATAATATGAACGGACGATTAAACATAAATGGCTTCCTACCTTAAATAAAGAATGGACTTGGTTGGAATAATTTTTCAATTTCCGCAATATTTTTCTTATCTTGTAAAAATACAATTACATGATCATCTTCTTGGATTGTTAAATCATGTTTTGCAATTAACACTTCTCCTTGACGACAAATAGCACCAATAATTACCCCCTGTGGTAATTTTAATTTATTTAATGGTCGTCCAATCACTTGTGAAGTTTGCTCATTACCATGGGCAATAATCTCTATTGCTTCTGCTACACCTCGACGCAATACAGCTACATTCACAATATCGCCTTTACGCACATAACTTAATAATGCTGAAATGGTGGCTTGTTGAGGTGAAATCGCAATATCGATTGTTCCCCCCTGAACCAAATGTAAATAGGCAATACGTTGAATTAATGAAAAGGCTTTTTTTGTCCCTAAGCGTTTTGCTAATAGAGACGCCATAATATTGGCTTCATCATCACTGGTTAACGCAATAAAGGCATCAATATTTTCGATATGTTCTTCAAATAAAAATGACTGATCGGAAGCATCTGCACAAAATACGATTGTTTTTGAGAGTTTTTCTGCTAATAATTCGGCTCGTTTTTGATTACGTTCCACTAATTTAACACTGTAATCATTTTCTAATGTTTTTGCTAATCCAGAACCAACATTACCACCCCCCACAATCATAATTCGGCGATAATTCTTTTCTAGTCGTTGTAACTCACTCATTACCGCTCTTAAATGTTGGCTAGCACAAATAAACGTCACTTCATCACCAGCTTCAATAATCGTTGAACCTTGAGGACGAATAACTTTATCTTGTCGCCAAATAGAAACAATTCGAGCATCAATATGTGGCAAATGATCCTGCAATGTCGCTATTGAATAACCAACTAATGGTCCACCATAATAGGCTTTTACTACCGCTAAACTAACTAAATCATCAGCAAAATTCGCAACTTGTAATGTTCCAGGATAATTAACTAAACGAGCAATATCCTCAATCACGAGTTGTTCTGGTGAAATAATGTGATCGATAGGAATAATATCACTTTTAAATAGCTTCTCTTTTTCTCGAATATATTCAGAATTACGAATACGAGCAATTTTAGTCGGAATCTTAAATAAAGTATAAGCTACCTGACAAGCAACCATATTTACTTCATCTGAACTTGTCACTGCAACTAACATATCTGCATCAGTAGCACCTGCTTCACGCAATGTTCTTGGTGAAGAGGCATTACCATGCACAACTCGCAAATCATGTTTATCTTGTAATTGATTTAAACGATCAGCATCACTATCAACTAAGGTAATTTCGTTATCTTCACTAACGAGATTTTCAGCTAATGTGCCACCAACTTGGCCAGCACCTAAAATGATAATTTTCACGATTTTTACCCTTAACTTTGTTTAAATAGTTTCGCGTAAAAGAAACCATCGCCACTTTTCTGTGCAGGAACACATTGATAACCAAAACCTGTATCAATCCCTGTCGTATCTAATTGGATTGGCATTAATTTTGCATCTGAATGTGTTGCTAAAAAACGTTCTATTTGTTGGCTATTCTCTTCTGGCAAAATTGAACAAGTTGCATATAACAAAATGCCATTTGTTTTTAATCGTTGCCACAAAGCTGTCAAGATTGCTTGTTGTAATTCAACCAACTGTGCGATATCTGTTGCTTGTCGCAACCATTTAATATCAGGATGACGACGAATCACACCTGTTGCTGAACAAGGTGCATCTAATAAAATTCGATCAAACATTACCCCTGAAGCTAACCATTGATCTGGTTGGCTAGCATCACCACAAATAACCTCAGCTTTTTGATTTAATCGTTGTAAGTTTTCCTCTACACGCTTTAAACGACTTTGTTCAACATCTAATGCCATCACCTTTGCTTGTGGGGCAATTTCTAAAATATGTGTTGTTTTTCCACCTGGTGCTGCACACGCATCTAAAATTAATTGTCCATTCTGTGGCTCAAGTAATTCTCCTGCCCATTGTGCATGACGATCCTGAACACTTACCCAACCCTCGGCAAAATGCGGTAACTGTTCTACGCTAATCGGTTTGTGCAAATAAAGTGCCGTATTTGGTGAATAACATTCACTTTCTATTTGTTGTGCTGCTAACAATGCTTGATACGCAGTTTGTGTTGTATGTTGTTGATTTACCCGTAACCACATTGGTGGTTTTAGGTTATTTTCATCCACAATTTGTCGCCATTGTTCTGGATAATGTTTTTTCAATAAATTAACTAACCATTCAGGATGTAGTGTCTGCCAATGCTTATCAACAACCGCTAAAATCGCCTCTTGCTCACGCAAAAAACGTCGCATTACACCATTGACTAGCCCACGAAAAGAATCAGCTTTAACATCTCTGGTCGCATTTACCACTTCTGCAACTGCAGCGTGTGCAGGAATACGCGTATATAACAGTTGATACAAGCCTACCAACAATAGGCAATGTACGATTCTGGTTTTCCCTTTTAATGGTTTTGTTACTAATTTTTCAATAATCTGCTCTAAACGAGGTAATACACGGCAAACACCAAAACAGACTTCTTGTAATAAGGCAACATCTTGTGCTTTTACTTGTTGTTGAGCAGTGGGTAATAATGTTGAAAGTGATTTACCTTGATCCAATACTTGTAAAATCACTTCCGCCATCACAGCTCGCAATGTTTTTTTCTTTTGCTGATTCATCTGTTATTCGCTCACTGTTTTTCCAACAACAAACCAATCACTTCGTCCATTTAATAAATCTTGTGCCGACATTGGTTTCTTACCTGCTGGTTGTAATAAAGTTAAATTTAACACGCCTTGTTTGGTAGCAATTTGAATACCTTGCTTATTTGCCTGCAAAATTGTTCCAGGTACAGCATCTATATGAGGTAAAACAGTAGCCTGATAAACTTTCAGTGTTTGTTTCTGTTGTTGATGATCTATTACCTCAAACCAACTAATTGGCCATGGATTAAACGCTCGAATACAACGTTCTAGCTGTTCTGCAGATAATGACCAATCTAATTTCGCTTCTTCTTTGCTCAATTTCTCAGCATAATTACTGAATTGATCTTGTTGTACTTCTGGCGGATATTTACCTGATTCCAAATTATCTAATACTTCAATTAAGGCTGTTGGGCCTAATTGTGCTAATTTTTCATACAATGATGCGGAAGTTTCCATTGGATCTATCGAACAAACTACTTTATACAACATATCTCCAGTATCTAAACCTTCATTCATTTGCATAATGGTTACACCACTTTCTTGATCTCCAGCCCAAATAGCACGTTGAATTGGTGCTGCTCCACGCCAACGAGGTAATAAAGAACCATGAACATTTAAACAACCTAAACGAGGTGTTTCTAATACGGCTTTCGGTAAAATTAACCCATACGCTACCACTACCATCACATCGGCTTCAATTTGTTGTAATTCTTGTTGAGCTTCTGCTTTCCGCAAAGATTTCGGCTGGTAAACGGGTAAATTATGCGTTAATGCTAATTGTTTGACTGGGCTTGGTTGTAATTTTTTCCCTCTACCAGCTGGTTTATCTGGTTGAGTATAAACAGCAACGACTTGATGTTCTGAAGATAACAATGCTTGCAAATGTTGTGCGGCAAAATCTGGCGTACCAGCAAAAATAATCTTTAACGGTTTCATAAATTCGCAACAAAAAAATCAAAAATTCAATTCTAAACAAGCTAATTATCTTACCTTAGGGCTGTTTTAAAGGAAAGAAAACAATAGTTGTACTCCTTTTCTGATTCTACATAATCACTATATAGCTAAATTTGATTGTTATCTTTTCCGCTATTTCAAGGTAAACTATGTGCCACTAAAATTTATTCAGATTATTCTTTTTCATGCGTTTATTAGTTATTAGTTTATTTTGTTTATTATTAATTGCTCTATACAACTTCTGGTTTGGTGATTCTGGTTACCAAACCTATCAACAAACTCAAATAGAAATTGCTGAACAAAAAGCAAAAAATGAAAAACAAAGCCAATTAAACCAAGAAGCAAAAGCAGAAACACAAGATTTAAAAGAAGGTTTTTCGGCTGTTGAAGAACGAGCAAGACGTAATTATGAAATGGTTAAACCTAACGAAACCTTTTACCGAATTTTAAAATCAGAAAAATAATGAATACGACTTTAACTTCAAACATAACACGCCATATTATTGCGATAGTGCCTGCTGCTGGGATTGGTTCAAGAATGCAAGCTGATCGCCCAAAGCAATATTTATCTTTATTGGGAAAAACAATCCTACAACATACTTTAGAAAAATTATTAAGTTACCCTATTTTTGAAAAAATTATTGTCGCCATCGCAAAAGATGATCCCTATTTACTTCATTTTCCATTGAAAAATCATAAAAAAATTCAATGGGTTATTGGCGGTGAAACCCGAGATCAATCCGTATTAAATGCGTTAAATGAAATAGATGATAATGATGTATGGGTAATGGTACATGATGCTGCCAGACCTTGTATTACCTCTCAAGATTTAGACAAACTATTAGCAATTACCGATCCTCAAGGAGCTATTTTGGCAAAACCAGTGGTGGATACGATAAAAAAATCTTATGTAACTACCAGTGAAATAGAAAAAACTGAAGATCGTTCATTGTTATGGCATGCGTTAACGCCACAATTTTTTCCAGCAGTTGCGTTAAAACAGGCTTTAATACAGGCTAAAAATCAAGGATTTACCGTAACAGATGAGGCTTCTGCTTTTGAATTAATAGGGAAACATCCTCTATTAGTTGCAGGTCGTAGCGATAATATCAAAATTACTCGCCCAGAAGATTTAGCTTTAGCCGAATTTTATTTACTTCAACAACAAAAAGAGTGGCAAAAATGATAAGAATTGGACATGGTTTTGACGTTCACGCTTTTACTGAAGAAGGTTCAGGTTTTGTGATTATTGGTGGGGTAAAAATTCCTTATCCAAAAAGTTTACTTGCTCATTCTGATGGTGATGTCGCATTGCATGCTTTAACAGATGCACTATTAGGTGCAGCCGCGTTAGGCGATATTGGTAAACTATTTCCTGATACTGATATGGCTTATAAAGGTGCAAATAGCCGCCATTTATTAATAGAAGCCTTTCGTCAGATTCAACAAAAAGGCTATAAAATAGGTAATGTTGATGTAACCATTATTGCACAAGCACCAAAAATGCGTCCTTATATTGACCAAATGCGAGCTAATATTGCAGAAGATCTACAATGTGATATTGAACAGGTCAATGTTAAAGCAACCACAACTGAAAAACTTGGTTTTACTGGTCGAGGTGAAGGGATTGCTTGTGAAGCGGTTGCCTTAATCATTAAGCAATAAATTTTTCTATCTACAGAAATAATAGGAGCTGAAATAATGAATATTTTATTAAGTAATGACGATGGAATTCATGCTGAAGGCATTCAAACTTTAGCAACATATCTACGAAAAATCGCTAATGTCATTGTTGTGGCTCCTGATCGTAACCGCAGTGCAGCCTCTTCTTCTCTCACATTAATTGAACCATTACGTCCAAGATTATTAGATAATGGAGATTATTGTGTTAATGGTACACCAGCTGATTGTGTTTATTTAGCAATGAATCATTTACTTTCAGGCAAGATTGATCTTGTTGTTTCAGGTATCAATGCTGGTGTGAATTTAGGTGATGACATTTTATATTCTGGTACTGTCGCTGCTGCTTTTGAAGGAAGACATCTTGGATTACCTGCTATTGCAGTATCTTTAGATGGCAGACAACATTATGAAACAGCCGCACAAATTGTGTGTGAGTTAATTCCAAAACTTCATTCAAACATTCTGTCCAAAAGAGAGATCTTAAATATCAATGTGCCAGATATTCCTTACGATCAACTGAAAGGCATTAAAGTAACCACATTAGGATACAGATCAAGCGAAGGCGAAATCATTAAACAAACCGATCCTCGAGGCGAGTCCATTTATTGGCTAGGTTTATCAAGCCTTCCAGAACATGCTGGTGACGGAACAGATTTCCATGCGGTTGCGAATGGATATGTTTCAATTACGCCTATCCAAGCTGATATGACTGCACACCACTCCTTAAAAGCAGTAGAAGATTGGTTAAACTTAGGATAAGAATCAATGTCCGTTGAACAACAACGTTTGGTAAAAGATCTTTACCAGAGAGGAATTACTGATGAATCGGTATTAAAAGCGATTTATGAAATTCCTCGTCCTTTTTTTGTTGAAGAGGTTTTTAGTAAACATAGTTATGAAGATATGCCTTTACCAATTGGTGAGGGACAAACGATTTCTCAACCCTATGTTGTTGCTAAAATGACCTCTTTACTAGAATTAAAATCAACGGACAAAGTACTTGAAATTGGTACTGGTAGTGGTTATCAAACTGCTATTTTAGCAAAATTAGTGCAACAAGTTTTTAGTATTGAAAGAATCAAAAAATTACAATGGCGAGCCATGCACCGTTTTAAAAAACTAGAATTACATAATATTCGCCTAAAACACGGTGATGGTTGGGAAGGTTTAAAAGGACATTCTCCTTTTGATGCAATTATTGTTACTGCTGCTCCTTCACAAATTCCAACTGCTTTATTAGAACAATTAGCTGATGGAGGTCGCTTGGTTTTACCTGTTGGTGATGAAAATTACCAAATATTACAACGTATTACTCGTATTAAAGACAAATATAAAGTCGAAAATATAGAGGAGGTTAAATTCGTGCCCTTAATTAAAGGAGATACTCTATGAATTTGTTTGGTCGTTTATATGACAAAACAATGAAATGGTCAAAACACCAATTTGCATTTTATTGGTTGTTATTTGTTAGCTTTATTGAAGCGATCTTTTTCCCAATTCCTCCCGATGTAATGTTAGTTCCAATGTCAATGTCAAAACCTAACAAAGCATTACATTATGCATTTTATTGCGGTTTAGCTTCTACTATTGGCGGAATGATTGGTTATGCTATTGGACATTATGCTTTCGATTTAATTAAAGATTATATTGTTACTCTTGGCTATCAATCACATTGGGATACCGCCGTATCTTGGTTTGAACGTTGGGGTATTTTAGTTGTATTCGTTGCTGGTTTTTCGCCTATTCCTTATAAGGTATTCACGATTTGTGCTGGCGTAATGAATATGGCATTCCTTCCTTTTGTTATTACAGCTTTTGTTTCTCGTACTGCTCGCTTTGTTTTAGTTGCTAAATTATCTGCTTGGGGTGGGGAACGTTTTGCTGCACAATTACGCAATTATATTGAAATCATTGGTTGGGCCGTTGTAGTATTAACAGTCTGTGCCTACTTCCTCTTGAAATAACCATTTAATAGGAATATTTATGAAACAATCTTTTTTACTTGTCCCTGTGCTTGCTGCGATCCTTGCGGGTTGTAGTAATAATAATTCTGCACCAGTTGAAGATGCAGATGGAACATTAACGCCAGGCATTATGCAATCTGTTGGTAATGATAGTAACTCTACTTGGGAGCCACAAGTTCAACAACAACAGATGCCAACTGATATGATGGCAACAACACCGACTCCAGCTGCTGAAACAACACCACAGCCAGTAAAATCACAGCCACAACCAACATATCAGCAACCTGCACCAGTAACAACAACTACACCAAAACCAGCAGCAACTCCTGTTCAAACACCTGCTGCAAAACAACAAGCTGTATCACAAGATTTTACTATTCCAAGAAATCCGCAAACTAATGCACCTGATTACAGCAAAATTGATAAAGGTTTTTACAAAGGTTCAACTTATACCGTTCGTAAAGGCGATACTATGTTCTTGATCGCTTATATTTCAGGAATGGATGTACGTGAACTCGCTGCATTAAATAATATTCCAGAACCATATAAACTCAGTGTTGGCCAAACATTAAAAGTTAACAATAGTAATGCAGCCTCAACGGCTCAAGCACCAGCTACTGCAGCAACTTCAACTCCTGCAGCACAGCCACAACAACCAGCAGTAACTTACACTCCAGGTCCTAATGGTACAGCGTATGGTTCAGATGGCACTATCGTAGGGCCAATTAAATCTACCGCAGGTACTGTACCTCCAACAACTAATAATTCTGTAAACACTGTTCCAGTTACAGCACAACCAACCACCACTGTAACACCGTCAAATACCACAACGGTTATGTCAGAACCAGCGACAAATAACAGTAATATCACATGGATCTGGCCAACTAAAGGAAATGTGATCCAAGGATTCTCAAATAGTGATGGTGGTAATAAAGGGATCGATATTGGTGGATCTCGTGGTCAAGCTGTTTATGCAGCAGCTCCAGGAAGAGTTGTATATGCTGGTAATGCGTTAAGAGGCTATGGTAACTTAATTATTATTAAACATAATGATGATTACCTCAGTGCTTATGCTCACAATGAAACAATCCTTGTAAAAGACCAGCAACAAGTAACAGCTGGACAACAAATTGCTAAAATGGGTAGTTCAGGTACCAATAGTGTGAAATTACACTTTGAAATTCGTTATAAAGGTAAATCTGTCAACCCAACAACTTACCTCCCAAGAAACTAAATTTTATTCTTAATGGAGAAAACGGCATTTTTAATTTAAAGATGCCGTTTTTTTATTTGCTAAAATTCTTTTTTACTTTCTTTTCCTATACCATAAGATTTACGTATCTTATTAAAAAATAAAGGAGTTATCATGACCTCAATTTGTATTATTACTGGCAGTACGCTTGGTGGTGCTGAATATGTTGCTGAACATCTTGATGATTGCTTACAACAAAAAGGTTTTACAACAAAAATATTTCATGGACCTGAATTAAATCAGGTGATCGAGGATAAAATTTGGTTAGTTGTTACATCTACTCATGAGGCAGGTGAATTACCTTACAATTTACAGCCTCTATTTGAACAACTTGCTGAAACACAACCAGATCTGTCTGACTTACGTTTTGCTGTCGTTGGTTTGGGTAATAGTGATTATGATACTTTTTGCTTTGCGGTAGATCGTGTTGAACAAAATCTACAAAATTTAAATGCTAAATGTATTTGTGACTCTCTTAGAATTGATGTTTTATCTACTGAAGATCCCGATGCTGATGCAGAAAATTGGTTACCTACTATGTTAGATCAATTAAAAATTGATTAAACTTACAACAAGATCATCTGTGGATAACTTGCTTATTTTCCGTTATAAAAACTGTTTTTTTCTTGAATATAAATCTGGATCTTTTTTAATCTGTGGATAACTCAGAAGTTTATCCACAAGAAAGATCATATTGTTTATGATGATCTTAACAAAATAAAAAAGATCCTATCTCTTTAAGATCTCTTATTTTTTTCTTATTCTCCACAAGGATCTTGCGATCTAATAATAACAATAATAAAAAGATCTCTATATAAAGATCTTATATTACTTATAGTGATCCTTCCTTGAGATCATGACAAAAATTAATTTTTAACAGATCCTAAATTTTCAGTTAAAATAGCAAAATTTTCTTACCATTCTATAATTTTCATTTTTTAGGTTTTTTATGTTTTATCCAAATAACTATGATGTCATTGTTGTTGGAGGAGGACACGCGGGTACAGAAGCCGCATTAGCTCCAGCAAGAATGGGTCTTCGTACATTACTTATTACACATAATATAGATACACTAGGACAAATGTCTTGCAATCCTGCTATTGGTGGAATTGGCAAAGGGCATTTAGTTAAAGAGATCGATGCTTTAGGTGGTTTGATGGCACATGCTACAGATAAAGCAGGGATCCAATTTAGAACTTTAAATAGTAGTAAAGGGCCTGCAGTGCGAGCTACTCGTGCTCAAGCAGATCGTGTCTTATATCGCCAAGCAGTGAGAACTGCATTAGAGCAACAACCAAATTTAGATCTTTTCCAACAAGAAGTTACTGATATTTTAATTGAAAATGGTCATGTAACAGGTGTTACGACTAAAATGGGGTTAACGTTTAGAGCTAAAGCAGTAGTATTAACAGCTGGAACCTTTTTAGCAGGTAAGATTCATATCGGTTTAGATAATTATGAAGGTGGTCGTGCAGGTGATCCTGCTTCTGTTCGTTTAGCTGAACGCTTGCGTGATCTTAATTTACGTGTTGCACGTTTAAAAACAGGAACACCACCTCGATTAGATGCACGTACTATTGATTTTTCTGTGTTAAAACAACAACATGGTGATGAAATTCTTCCTGTATTTTCATATATGGGAAGTGTTGATGAACATCCACGTCAAGTGCCTTGCTATATTACACATACTAATTTGCAGACACATGAGCTCATCCGATCTAATTTGGATCGTAGCCCAATGTACACAGGGATCATTGAAGGGGTAGGACCTCGTTATTGTCCATCGATCGAAGATAAAGTAATGCGATTTGGTGATCGTAACGGTCATCAGATCTTCTTAGAACCAGAAGGATTAACAAGTAATGAGATCTATCCAAATGGAATCTCAACCAGTTTGCCATTTGATGTGCAAATGGGGATCGTTAATTCAATGCAAGGATTAGAAAAGGCAAGGATCGTCAAACCAGGCTATGCGATTGAGTATGATTATTTCGATCCGAGAGATCTTAAACCTTCATTAGAAACGAAATCGATCGATGGTTTATTCTTTGCAGGACAGATCAATGGAACAACAGGTTACGAAGAAGCTGCTGCACAAGGGATCTTAGCTGGATTAAATGCTGGATTACATGTACAAGATAAAGAAGCATGGTATCCACGTCGTGATCAGGCTTATATTGGTGTGTTAGTTGATGATCTTTGTACATTAGGTACAAAAGAACCTTACCGGGTGTTTACTTCTCGTGCAGAATATCGTTTGTTACTGCGTGAAGATAATGCTGATATTCGTCTAACAGAAATTGGACGCAAATTAGGCTTGGTTGATGATGCACGTTGGGCTCGTTTTAATCAAAAATTAGAAAATATTGAATTAGAACGTCAACGTTTAAGACAGATATGGATTCATCCTCGTTCTGAACATTTAGCAGAAGTGAATGCGGCATTGAATTCACCTTTAATGCGTGAAGCTAGTGGTGAAGATCTATTACGTCGCCCAGAAATGAGTTATGACAAATTGTGTCAATTAACGCCATTCCAACCTGCAATGGAAGATAAAGAAGCTGTTGAACAAGTTGAAATTTCCATTAAATATCAAGGTTATATTGAACATCAAAATGAGGAAATTGAACGTCATAAGCGTCATGAGAATACCTTAATTCCTGCACAGTTTGATTATTCTGCAGTTATTGGATTATCAAATGAAGTTAGAACGAAATTAGAACAACATCGACCTGTATCTATTGGACAGGCTTCGCGTATTTCGGGTATTACACCAGCGGCAATTTCAATTTTATTAGTTTATTTGAAAAAGCAAGGTATGCTTAAGCGTGGAGAATAAGATGTTACTTGGCAAATTAACGCAATTATTAGTGCAAGCCAATATTTCTCTGTCTGATCAGCAAAAAGCTCAACTAGTGAAGCTAGTTGAGCTTTTACATAAATGGAATAAGGCATATAACCTGACTTCAGTACGTGATCCACAAGAGATGTTGGTAAAACATATTTTAGATAGTTTAGTGGTTAGCCCTTATTTAAAGGGAGAACGCTTTATTGATGTGGGAACAGGTCCAGGATTACCTGGATTACCATTAGCGATCATTAATCCTGATAAAAAATTTTATTTATTAGATAGTTTAGGCAAAAGAATTAGCTTTATCCGTAATGCGGTACGTGAATTAGGACTAACAAATGTTGAGCCTATACTAAGTCGGGTTGAGGATTATCAGCCAGAACAACAGTTTGATGGTGTGTTAAGTCGAGCATTTGCTTCTCTACAAGATATGACAAATTGGTGTCAACATTTACCACATAAAAAAGGTATTTTTTATGCTTTAAAAGGACAATATCAAGAAGATGAAGTCAAAATGTTAAATCAAGATTTTCAAATTGTTGATGTTATTAAATTAACTGTACCTGAACTAGTCGGGGAACGTCACCTAATTTGTCTTAAATCTGTAGCAAAAATTTAACAAAAAAGTACATAAAAGGGAAAAAGTTAAAATTTTTCTTAAAAATGTTAACTTTGTAACACTTTTATAGTATGAAATTGATTGCATAAAATAGAACTCACCGTATAATTGAGAGGGTTTGAAGGGCTGCAACCCTTGTATTTAGTAGTAAGTATCTAAAATATGTCAATCTGGTTTAGTCATACTAAAACGCTATATAAAAAGATATTCATAATAATGGCAGTTTTAATTGCCATTATTTTTGTTGGATTGTATCCATTTCAACCTATTTATGCTTGGGCTTTTCTTATTGGTGCTCTAATTGGCTTTATTCCACAAATATTGTTTGTTGGATTTTTGCTTTTTAGAGGATTGAACGTGCCTCAAGCAAATAAAGTGAAAGTGTTATATCAAGCAGAAATTTTTAAACTTTGTATAACAATTTTGTTTTTTGTGATGTTGTTTGTTATAGATCAAACAATCTCACCTTTAGGCTTATTCGGTGGTTATTTTAGTGTAATCATATTGAATAACCTATTGCTATTTAGTTTGCGAAAACAGTAGCAATGTAAATAACTAGCATCTTAACCAAATCAGTAGGAATAAATATGTCTGCAGAAGGTTCAACTCTTACTTCTATGGAATATATAAACCACCACCTTGGAAATTTACAAGCAGGTGAAGGTTTTTGGTCATTCCATTTCGATACTCTTTTATTTTCTGTTATTTGTGGTGTGGTATTTTTATATGTGTTCTATCGTGTGGCACAAAAAGTAACCACAGGCAAACCAACCAAATTACAAGCTGCTGTTGAAATTCTTGTTGAATGGATTAATGGCATTGTGACCGAAAACTTTCATGGTAGTCGCAATGTGGTTGCGCCATTAGCATTAAGTATTTTTGTTTGGGTATTCTTAATGAACACGATTGACTTAGTGCCTGTCGACTATTTGCCTAAATTGGCTGCAATTCTATCTGGTGATGATCATATTCATTTAAGAGCTGTACCAACAACTGATATGAATATGACTTTTGCAATGGCATTAGGTGTATTTGTTCTTATTATTTTCTATACCATCAAATCTAAAGGTGTAGGTGGATTTGTTAAAGAATACACAATGCATCCATTTAATCACTGGGCTTTAATTCCTGTAAACCTTATTCTCGAATCAGTAACATTACTTTCTAAACCAGTGTCTTTATCACTACGTCTTTTCGGAAATATGTATGCTGGTGAATTAATCTTTATTTTGATTGCTGTAATGTATTCAGCGAATATGTTTGTTGCCACAATGGGTATTCCATTACAAATTATCTGGGCAATTTTCCACATTTTAGTGGTTACATTACAAGCATTCATATTCATGATGTTAACTGTGGTTTATTTAAGTATCGCTTACAATAAATCTGAACATTAATTGTTTTTTTAACCTCAGCATTTTTGCTGTTATCTTTAACCAAACTGGAGAAAAATATGGAAACTGTAATTAGTGCAACAATTATCGCTGCATCTATCATGTTCGCTTTTGCTGCTTTAGGTACCGCTATTGGCTTCGGTATCTTAGGGGGTAAATACTTAGAATCAGCAGCTCGTCAACCAGAGTTAGCAAACTCTTTATTGACCAAAATGTTTATTGTTGCTGGTTTACTTGATGCGATTGCGATGATTGCAGTAGGTATCGGTTTATACTTTGCGTTCGCAAACCCATTCGTTTCATTGTTAGGTTAATACATAACGGGTTACTCTGTTGTAGAGTAAATCAACCAACTTCAATAGGAGGTCCGTTGTGAATATCAACGCAACATTAATTGGACAAACAATAGCTTTTATCATCTTTGTATGGTTTTGCGTGAAATATGTTTGGCCACCAATTATTAAAGCTATCGAAGAGCGTCAAACGCAAATTGCTAATGCGTTAGCAGCTGCTGAAGTAGCGAAAAAAGAACAAGCGGATACAAAAGCATTGATCGAAAAAGAAGTCAATGCAGCAAAAACGCAAGCTCAATCAATTATCGATGCTGCAAATCGTCGCCGTAATGAAATTTTAGCGGAAGTTCAAACTGAAGCCGAAGCGCTAAAAGCAAAAATTGTTGAACAAGGTTATGCTCAAATTGAGGCAGAACGTAAACGTGTTCAAGAAGAATTACGTGTGAAAGTAGCTTCATTAGCGGTTGCTGGTGCAGAAAAAATTGTTGCTCGCAATATTGATGAAGCAGCTAATAATGACATCATTGATAAATTAGTAGCTGAGTTATAAGGAAGGTAAGCTATGTCAGAATTTACTACAGTAGCTCGTCCTTATGCGAAAGCGGCTTTTGATTTTGCAATTGAACATGATCAATTAGCGCAGTGGCAAACTATGTTAGGTTTTGCTGCAGCTGTAGTGACTGATGACAGAATGCAAAATTTATTAGTCAGCGATTTATCAGCAACAAAAATTGCCGATGTGATCATTAAAATTTGTGGTGATCAGTTAAATCAATACGGTGAGAATTTTATCCGTATTATGGCTGAAAATAAGCGTTTAAGTGTATTACCAGCCGTTTTTGCACAATTTAAAGAGTATGTGGATGATTATCAATCAACTACAGAAGTTAATGTTACCTCCGCTTTTCCATTAAGCGATAAGCAACAACAAGACATTATTGCAGCAATGGAAAAAAGGCTTGCTCGTAAAGTTAAATTAAATTGCAATGTGGACAGTACATTAATTGCAGGTGCAGTTATTCGTACCGATGAGTTTGTCATTGATGGAAGTAGTCGTGGTCAAATTGCTCGTTTAGCTAATGAGTTGCAATTGTAAGAGGAAAAAAAGATGCAACTAAATTCTACAGAAATTAGTGAACTGATTAAAAAACGTATTGCCCAGTTTGAAGTCGTTAGCGAAGCACGCAATACTGGCACAATCGTTTCCGTGAATGATGGAATTATCCGTATTCATGGTTTAACTGAAGTAATGCAAGGTGAAATGATTGCATTACCAGATAACCGTTATGCAATCGCATTAAACTTAGAAAGAGATTCTGTTGGTGCGGTAGTAATGGGACCTTATGCTGATTTAGCAGAAGGGATGGAAGTTCAATGTACAGGTCGTATTTTAGAAGTTCCAGTTGGTCGTGGTTTATTAGGTCGTGTGGTAAATACTTTAGGTCAACCAATTGATGGTAAAGGTGAAATTGAACATGATGGTTTCTCACCAGTAGAAGTAATTGCTCCAGGTGTAATCGATCGTAAATCGGTTGATCAACCAGTACAAACTGGATATAAAGCTGTTGACTCAATGATCCCAATTGGTCGTGGTCAACGTGAGTTAATTATCGGTGACCGTCAAACTGGTAAAACTGCACTTGCTATTGATGCAATCATTAATCAACGTGATTCAGGAATTAAATGTGTCTATGTTGCAATTGGACAAAAAGCGTCAACTATTGCTAACGTAGTGCGTAAATTAGAAGAACACGGTGCATTGGCGAATACTATTGTTGTTGTAGCTTCAGCAGCAGAATCAGCCGCATTACAATATCTTGCGCCATATGCTGGTTGTGCAATGGGAGAATATTTCCGTAATCGTGGTGAAGATGCATTAATTGTTTATGATGATTTATCAAAACAAGCAGTAGCTTACCGTCAAATTTCATTATTATTACGTCGTCCACCTGGACGTGAAGCATTCCCAGGGGATGTATTCTATTTACATTCACGTTTACTAGAACGTGCTGCACGTGTAAACGCGGATTTCGTTGAACGTTTCACCAAAGGTGAAGTAAAAGGTAAAACAGGTTCATTAACTGCATTACCAATTATTGAAACCCAAGCAGGTGACGTTTCAGCATTCGTACCAACTAACGTAATTTCAATTACAGATGGTCAGATCTTCCTTGAAACAAACCTCTTTAACTCAGGTATTCGTCCTGCGGTTAACCCTGGTATTTCTGTTTCACGGGTAGGTGGTGCAGCACAAACTAAAGCAATGAAAAAATTGTCAGGTGGTATTCGTACTGCCCTTGCTCAATATCGTGAATTAGCTGCGTTTGCACAATTTGCCTCAGACTTAGATGATGCAACTCGTAAACAGCTTTCTCATGGTCAAAAAGTAACTGAATTATTGAAACAAAAACAATATTCACCGATGACCGTTGCTCAACAGTCTTTAGTGTTATTTGCAGTTGAGTTCGGCTATTTAGATGATGTAGAGCTAAACCGTATCGGTTCTTTTGAAGCTGCATTATTGGAATATGCAGAAAATAATTACAGTGAATTCATGCAAGAGTTAACAAAAACTGGTAACTATGATGATGCTGTAAAAGATACCTTAAAGGCAATTTTAGACTCATTTAAACAAAACGGTGCATGGTAATTACCAAAGACGTAACGGAGAGATGAAATGGCAGGTGCGAAAGAGATAAGAACCAAAATCGCCAGTGTACAAAGTACACAAAAAATTACTAAGGCGATGGAAATGGTTGCTGCCTCCAAAATGCGTAAAACGCAAGAACGCATGTCTTCTTCACGTCCGTATTCTGACACAATACGTTACGTAATTAGCCATGTATCAAAAGGTAGCATTGGATATAAACACCCTTTCTTAGTCGAAAGAGAAGTAAAGAATGTTGGTTACATTATTGTTTCAACGGATCGTGGATTATGTGGCGGTTTAAATATCAACTTATTTAAACGCGTTATGAATGAAATGAAAACGTTTAGTGATAAGGGTGTCGGTGTTCAGCTAAGTTTGATCGGTGCTAAAGGTGTTAATTTCTTCCAATCAATGGGGGTTGCAAAAGTTGTTTCTCAAACATCAGGGATTGGCGATACCCCATCAGTAGAAGAACTTATCGGTACTGTAAATACTATGGTAGAGGCTTATCGAAAAGGTGAGGTTGATGAGGTTTATCTCGTATTTAATAAATTCATTAATACGATGTCACAAAAACCAACCTTAGAAAGATTACTTCCATTACCATCATTGGAAAACGATCGTTTACAAAGTGGTATTTGGGATTATATCTATGAACCAGAGCCAAAAGTATTACTTGATAGTTTATTGATTCGTTATATTGAATCTCAAGTTTATCAAGCAGCAGTAGAAAACTTAGCATCTGAGCAAGCGGCGAGAATGGTGGCAATGAAAGCTGCTACAGATAATGCTGGTAACTTAATTAAAGAGTTACAACTTATCTATAACAAAGCTCGTCAAGCAAGCATCACAAATGAATTAAATGAAATTGTCGCTGGTGCGGCTGCAATTTAAAGTAGATTAGAGGAATGGTAATGGCAACTGGAAAAATTGTACAAATCATCGGTGCCGTCATTGACGTTGAGTTTCCACAAGATGCAGTGCCAAAAGTATATGAAGCCTTAAACGTTGAAACTGGGCTTGTACTTGAAGTACAACAACAATTAGGTGGTGGTGTTGTACGTTGTATTGCAATGGGATCTTCAGACGGATTAAAACGTGGATTAACTGTAACAACAACAGGTAATCCAATTTCTGTACCAGTCGGAACAGAAACTTTAGGACGTATTATGAATGTACTTGGTGAACCTATTGATGAAAGAGGTCCAATTGGTGAAAAAGAGCGTTGGTCTATTCACCGTGCAGCACCAAGTTATGAAGAACAATCAAATAGTACAGAATTATTAGAAACAGGTATCAAAGTTATCGACTTAGTTTGCCCATTTGCGAAAGGGGGTAAAGTTGGTCTATTCGGTGGTGCGGGTGTAGGTAAAACCGTTAATATGATGGAACTTATCCGTAATATCGCAATTGAGCACTCTGGTTATTCTGTATTTGCAGGGGTAGGTGAACGTACTCGTGAAGGGAATGACTTCTACCATGAAATGCAAGAATCTAACGTATTAGATAAAGTATCATTAGTTTATGGTCAAATGAATGAGCCACCAGGTAACCGTTTACGTGTTGCATTGACTGGTTTGACTATGGCGGAAAAATTCCGTGATGAAGGTCGTGATGTCCTTTTCTTCGTTGATAATATTTATCGTTATACCCTTGCGGGTACGGAAGTATCTGCGTTACTTGGTCGTATGCCATCTGCGGTAGGTTATCAACCAACCCTAGCAGAAGAAATGGGTGTACTTCAAGAACGTATTACCTCAACTAAGACTGGTTCTATCACTTCTATCCAAGCAGTATATGTGCCTGCGGATGACTTAACTGACCCATCTCCAGCAACAACCTTTGCTCACTTGGATGCGACAGTCGTATTAAGCCGTCAAATTGCATCATTAGGGATTTATCCTGCGGTTGACCCATTAGATTCAACTTCTCGTCAATTAGATCCACAAGTTGTTGGACAAGAACACTATGAAGTAGCTCGTGGTGTGCAATCAATTTTACAACGTTATAAAGAATTGAAAGATATTATTGCAATTCTTGGTATGGACGAACTTTCAGAAGAAGATAAATTAGTGGTAGCACGTGCTCGTAAGATCGAACGTTTCTTATCACAACCATTCTTCGTTGCTGAAGTCTTTACTGGATCGCCAGGTAAATATGTGCCATTAAAAGAAACAATTCGTGGCTTTAAAGGTATTTTAAGCGGTGAATATGACCATATTCCAGAACAAGCGTTCTATATGGTTGGTTCAATCGATGAAGTATTAGAAAAAGCGAAGAAAATGTAATTGCTCCTAAGGCAAATCACTCGCTAAGGAGATAAATAATGGCAACTTTTAATTTAACTGTTGTAAGTGCGGAACAAAAAATATTTTCAGGTGTAGTTGAAAGTATTCAAGTAACAGGGAGCGAAGGGGAATTAGGTATTCTTGCTGGGCATACTCCATTGTTAACATCCATTAAGCCAGGTTTTGTAAAAATTATGCAAAATGGCAAAGAAGACGTTATTTATGTGTCTGGTGGATTTCTTGAAGTACAACCTGGAAATGTGATTGTTTTAGCTGATACAGCGATTCGAGGTGAGGATCTTGATAAAGAACGTATCCTTGCTGCGAAACGCCGTGCAGAAGAAAATATTCGTAGTGCACACAAAGACGGTAATTATGAGCTTCTGGCATCTAAATTATCGAGAGAGCTTGCGAAATTACGTGCTTATGAACTTACTGAAAAAGCGGTGAAAAATAAACGCTAATTTTTAACTTTTAATAATGAATAAACCAGTTATGTATTTGCATAACTGGTTTTTTATTATTCATTTTGTATAAATTTAATTCATAAACAAGTTTAGAATAATTCTCATTAATATAACGTATTGATTTATATCATATTTGTAAGACATATTTTTTATTACCTATCGTCTAACTCTATATAATTACCCCGTTTTAAGTATGAGAATAGGCTTAATTTTATTAAGTTTATTTTAATTATAAATGGAGTACATATGGAGAAATCAATTATTAATCCAACTGTGAACAGACGGAGTTTTATTAAAGCCTCTTCTGGTGTTGCGGCTGCATTAGCTGCAGCAGAATTAACCATTCCTTTTAAAACAGTAGCAGCAGAATCAAAAGATATTAAATCGAATGAAGAAAAAGTTGTTTGGAGTGCTTGTACCGTTAACTGTGGTAGTCGTTGTGCATTAAGAATGCATGTAAAGAATGATCAAATTACTTATGTTGAAACAGATAATACAGGTACAGAAACCTATAATGTTGATCATCAAGTAAGAGCTTGTTTACGTGGTCGTTCAATGCGTCGTCGAATTTATAATCCTGATCGTTTGAAATATCCGATGAAGCGTGTAGGTAAACGTGGAGAAGGAAAATTTAAACGTATTAGTTGGGATGAAGCTTTAACAGAAATTGCACAATCATTAAGAAAAAATATCGAAAAATACGGTAATGAATCAATTTATCTTAATTATGGTACAGGGACATTAGGCGGAACAATTACAAAATCTTGGCCACCTGGATCAACATTAATAGCACGTTTGATGAACTGTATTGGTGGTTATTTAAATCATTATGGTGATTACAGTACAGCACAAATAACCGTAGGATTAGATTATACCTATGGTGGTGGTTGGGCATACGGTAATGGTATGGCTGATATTGAAAATAGTAAGTTAGTTGTTTTATTTGGAAATAATCCAGCTGAAACAAGAATGAGCGGTGGTGGTTTAACTTACTGTATTGAACAAGCAAGAAAGAAATCAAATGCTAAACTTATTGTAATTGATCCTCGTTATTGTGATACCGCTGCTGGACGAGAAGATGAATGGATTCCTATCCGACCAGGTACCGATGCAGCTTTAGTTTCTGCTTTGGCTTATGTGATGATTACAGAAGATCTCGTTGATCAAGCCTTTTTAGATAAATATTGTGTTGGTTATGATGAAAAAACCTTACCTGAATCTGCACCAAAGAATGGACACTACAAAGCCTACATTTTAGGTCAGGGAGAGGATGGCATAGCGAAAACTCCAGAATGGGCGGCAAAAATTACAGGTATTCCAGCAGCGAGAATTATTAAATTAGCAAGAGAAATTGCTGGTACGAAACCTGCTTTTATTTCTCAAGGTTGGGGACCACAACGTCGTAGTAATGGTGAATTGATTTCGCGTGCTATTGCAATGCTTGCAATCTTAACAGGAAATGTTGGTATTAATGGTGGTAATACTGGTGCAAGAGAAAGTGCATATAGCATTCCTTTTGTACGTATGCCAACTCTTACTAATCCAGTTCAAGCAAGCATACCAATGTTTTTATGGACTGATGCGATTGTTCGTGGACCAGAAATGACTGCAACAACGGATGGTATTCGTGGTGTAGAAAAATTGTCTGCTCCAATAAAATTTATTTGGAACTATGCGAGTAATTGTTTGATTAATCAGCATGCACAAGTTAATCGTACACACGATATTTTGCAGGATGAGTCCAAATGCGAAATGATCGTTACTATAGATAATCATATGACACCAACTGCAAAATATAGTGATATTTTGCTTCCAGATTGTACAACTTCAGAACAAATGGATTTCTGTTTAGATGCATTTGTTTCTAATATGGCTTATGTCATTTTTGCAGACCAAGCAGTAAAACCACCTTTTGAATGTAAAAATATTTATGACATGATGAGTGCATTAGCCGAAAAATTGGGTGTAGCACAACAATTTACCGAAGGTCATACTCAAGAAGAATGGCTTCGTCATTTATATGAACAATCAAGAGCAAATCTACCAGAGTTACCAACTTTTGAAGAGTTCAGAAAACAAGGTATATATAAAAAGGTGGATCCAAAAGGATTCTATGTTGCATATAAAGATTTCCGAGAAGATCCAGAAAAGCATCCATTAGAAACACCATCAGGAAAAATAGAAATCTATTCTAGCCGTTTAGCAGAAATTGCAAAAACATGGAAATTAGCAAAAGATGAAGTTATCCATCCATTACCAATTCATGTAGATAGTTTTGAACATTATGGTGATCCTTTAATGGAAAAATATCCATTACAACTGAGTGGTTTCCATTATAAAGCTCGTACCCACTCAACTTATGGCAATGTTGATGTATTGAAAGCGGCTAATCCACAAGAAGTTTGGATCAATCCGATTGATGCTGAAGCACGAGGAATTAAAAATGGTGATTTAATTCGTATTTTTAATGATCGTGGTGAAATCCAAATTAATGCCAAAGTAACGCCAAGAATTATTCCAGGAGTAGTGGCTTTAGGGGAAGGAGCTTGGTATGCACCAGATAGTAATCGAGTCGATCATGCTGGTTGTATCAATGTGTTGACCACACAAAGACCATCACCATTGGCAAAAGGAAATCCACAACATTCTAATTTAGTACAAGTTGAGAAAGCCTAAGGAGTAATTTATGGAACAATATGGATTTTATTTTGATTCAGAACGTTGTACAGGCTGTAAAACTTGTGAATTAGCCTGTAAAGACTATAAAGATCTTGATACTGACGTTAATTTCCGTCGTATTTATGAGTATGCTGGCGGTAATTGGCAAGTACAACCAGATGGCACATACCAACAAGATGTATTTGCTTATTATTTATCTATCTCTTGTAACCATTGCGAAAATCCAGCCTGTACTAAAGTTTGTCCAACAGGTGCAATGCATAAAAATGAAGATGGTTTTGTCATTGTTAATGAGGATATTTGTATTGGTTGCCGTTATTGCCATATGGCTTGTCCATATGACGCACCGCAATATGATGCGAAGAAAGGGCATATGACAAAATGTGATGGCTGTTATTCACGTATTAAGGAAGGACATAAACCAATTTGTGTTGAGGCGTGCCCATTACGTGCTTTAGATTTTGCACCAATTAAAGAGTTGCGAGAAAAATATGGTGAGGAAGCTTCCATTGCACCTTTACCACCAGCGGAATTTACCAAACCAAATTTAGTGGTAAAACCAAATAAAAATGCTCGTCCAAGTGGCGATACAACAGGTTTTCTAGCGAATCCAAGGGAGGTGTAAGATGAATGCGGGATTACATGAATTACCATTGGTCTTTTTTACAGTATTAGCACAAATTTCTGTTGGAACTCTATGGGTATTTGCTTATGTGTTATCGCACAAAGAGTCAGAAACACATAAAAATTACCTTTATAAATTAATGTTTTTACCATTAGTTTTATTAGGCATAGGTTTTATCGCTTCTATTTTACATTTAGGTTCACCAATGCGCGCCTTTAATTCTTTAAATCGTGTCGGTGAATCTATGTTAAGTAATGAAATTGCTTCCGGAGCATTATTCTTTATCGTGGCAGGGCTTTATTGGTTAATTGCTATTATAGGGAAAATGCCTACCGCATTAGGACGTTTGTGGTTAGTTGTGATGGTACTTTGTGGTGCATTATTTATGTATATGATGAATAATGTTTATCATATTGATACTGTCCCAACATGGAATAGTGCTATTACTTCGTGGCAATTCTATTTAACTGTTGTATTAGGTGGTTGTGCTTTGGGGTATGCTTTGTTGCATCAAGTGCAATCTTTGTGTTTATTACGTTGGCTTTTTGGGTTGGCTTTAGTTGCATCCGTAGCAGTCGTGATTTATCAAAGTTTCTCTTTAGCAGCTATTCATAGTTCGGTTCAACAAGCTGTTGCTCTCGTCCCTGATTATGTGTGGGTAAGTATTATTCGATTATTTTGCCTTGTATTAGCAAATATTTTATTATGCAAAAGTAATAATCAAGCTGGCTTATTTTTAGCAGTGGTGTTAGTATTCGGTAGTGAAATATTAGGAAGAATCTTATTCTACGGTTTACATATGACTGTTGGTATGGCGGTTTAATCATAGATATAGAGAGGAGGAACATATGGAACAACAGCAGGATGGATTTTTAGCTTGGATCTCAATGAGTGGTAGTTTTTTAGGTGCACTATTTTATTTTGAGCCAAGCCATCCGAAAGCAACAGGATTAGTTAAAGCAATCAATGAGATTAATTGGAAAACTAACTGGGTTCCTCCTCTTATCAATGATTCAAATAAAATTAAAAAACTTCTTCGTCAGACAGAAAATATTTCTGAACAATTTCAACGCCAATTTATTGGCCCTAATGCAATGCCAGCTCCACCATGGGCATCTGTTTATCTAGATCCTGAAGCAGTAATTTATGGAAATTCCTTAATTGCGTTGCGTGAGTTTATGACAAGAAATGGGCTTAAAACGCAAATTGAAGGAAATGTTCCTGAAGATCATATTGGTTTAATGTTAATGTTAGCTTCCTATATCGCAGATGCTAAACCAGATGTATTAAAAGAATATTTATCGGAACATCTCTTTACTTGGGTTTGGCGTTATTTAGAATTATTAGCTTCTCAAGAAGAATCGCCTTTCTATCGAGGATTAGCTTTAGTAACACAACAGACCTTAGCTTATTGGCGAGAAGAACTTCAACTTGATTTAATTGAAGCACCTCTATATTTCTAAGTATGGACAAAGACGAACGTTATTATTCAGCTTATTTGGCGCATAACCAAATTTCACGTCGCAGTTTATTACGTAGTCTTTTTACTGTTCCACAGTCACAATATATTGAAGAAAAAAGAAGGGCAAATAGACCTCCTTTTGCTGCAAAGGAGAGCCTTTTTTTGTCTGTTTGTACTGGATGTGGTGAGTGTGTAAAAGTATGTCCTTATGGGTTAATTGAAATACAAAAAAATTATCCAGTATTAGATTTACAGTATTCTGCTTGTGATTTCTGTAAGGCTTGTGCGGAAGTTTGTCCAACGCACGCGCTACACCCTGCTTTTAAGGCAGACACAGAATTACGTCCACAATTTTTATCTTCTTGTATACGACAACAAAAACAAGTTTGTACAACTTGTGAACAACGATGCCCAACACAAGCAATTCATTTTGTTCAAGAAACAGAATCTTTGATGGTGGATGCTGAACGTTGTAATGGTTGTGGTGAATGTAAAGTAAGTTGTTTTATGCAGGCTATTCGATTGGAGAATTATTTAATAGGCAGTTAACTTTAACTGCCTATTCATTTAGATTAAAACATTATTTCCAAGTAAATTTCATACCAATATTACCACGATAGCCATAACGTTTTGAATTATTCAAAGAATGTTCATAACGCACATCACCATAGAAATAACAATCTTTTAGTAAAGGAATCTGAACACCTAGCCCAATTTCTGCCCAAGTTGAAACATACTTTTCTTTCACTTTATCTGTTCCAATTGAAACAGCATTTGGTTGCAAGAAATCATGCCATACATTGGCCAATGCATAGAGCGTATGTGTATTTAGATTTTTATCTTCTCCATTATAAGCAAAGCGAATACCTACCCGACCACGTAAACTATCTTGTTGATGTTGATTTACCTTTCTTTCACCATCATTAATATTTTCTAAATCAAGATATTGATAGATCAATTGTGCTTGAGGTTCAATTAGCCAACCATTGTTGTTAGTTGTTTTTTGACTAAGTAAAAATGGTAAGCCTACTTCAGATGAAAATGCAACTCCCCAACCATCTTGACTAGCCAGTTTATTACCATTCGATAATTGATATCTGTTATGTAACAAAGAAGCTTGAGCGACAAGATCGACATATCCACCATTTTTAGCGTAATAAGTATTGGTAATGCCTAAACTGGTCATTTCAGCTTTACCTTTACCGACAAATTTATCATTGCTAATAACACCATTTTCAGATCGATATAAATCAAAGAAATCTGTATTCGCACGGTTATAGGCTACATAAATGCCCGTGAGTTGGTGGCTGTCATCTTCACCTTTTCTTATACTAAAATCGTGTCCAAGTTGAACGCCATAAACATCCATTTCTGAATTTAAACGTTGTTTACCATTCTGATGCAGATTTTTTCCATAAATACGTCCCCAACTTTGTCCATTGGCTTTTGCGCATTCAACGCAATTATCCCAAGCGATAATTTGGTTTTCACCGCGTCTTTCGTGTAATGAGCTAATCGAATCGAAACCTTGCTCTAAATTCACACGAGGCATATTTACATATCCAGAAGTTGATGGTGTATAAATAGGTTTCGGATCAGGTTTAGGGTCTGGTTTCGGTTCTGGGTTAGGTTGTGGATCGGGTTTAGGGTCAGGTTTTGGTTCTGGATCGGGTTTTTGTGGTTCTTCAGCATATACTGTCCAATAATATTCATCCACATTATCAACAGTACGTTTTGCTAATTGAATTTCGCTTACACCTGATGATTTCGCTGTCCCCACAAAAGCAACTTCTGGGCTCGCTGTATTTACTTTCACAACAGGTATCGTGTTTTGTAATTTATTTGCTATCACTTGCACATTACCATCAATCACATTTTCATCATCATTTTTCGCCATTGGAATAATTTGTGTTTGACCTTTGGCACTACCTGTAATAATGAGCTGATCGGAAAGAGAATTTTCGGGTGAACCTGGCGCATTCCAAAGAGTATTCATACGCAAACTTGCATTATTACTGCCCTCATAATTACCATCAATAGTAAGGATATCACTGTAACTTGCTCGATATGGACGATTATCTAAATTGATAATTCCACCTTGATTGATGACATTACCTCGCAAAATGTAATGATTATTACTAGGTTCAGCATAAGCCACATTGACTATTGCACCAGAGGAAAGCGTTAAGGTATCAAAATAAGCCACATTATTATCGATAGCCGAATCGTTTTTCTTTAAATTCCAAGTAAAACCATTACTTAGATTGATATTTAGCGTTGGTGCAGATCTTAGTTTAACGTTGTTTAATAAGTTCTTTAACTGATCTAAACGAGCTAATTCTGTTTGTGGATTAAACGGATCATAAAGTAGATTTCGTTCAGGCTTTTCAAAAACATCCTCTTCATTATCAATTAAATTCTCTGTTTCAGTAGAAGGTGGATTTTCTATATTTTGACGGATTTGTGCTTTTTTGTTCTCAATATTGGCAAGTAAGTCTGCAATTTGTTGTTGTTCCTCTTCTGGACTGAGTGCGATTTGTCCTTCAGAGGTTTTAACCGATCCTTTATACACCAATCCTGTCATACTACCTTTATCTGTTCCAGTAAAGGTAACGCTAGTCTTGTCAAACATAAATGATCGATAATCTCTTGGATCAATAAAAGAAAGCACGTTTTCGTTATCTTGGGACGTATCACGAATATAGAGCGTTTCTACATTTGGACCGAAAGAATTAGGATCGGTCGTATAATTACCACTCACATTAATAATGTAGCCGTTATTATTGGCGGTGAGATCGGTTTTATCACCAGAGAAATTAAGTTGAACATTATTTTGCCCTTGATCGATAAAGATAAGATCGGAACGTTTAATGGCGGTAAGAGGTGTGTTATCGCTTTCTAGAAGTGCTAGATCATTTTTTTTATCTTCCAATTCTAAAATAGGGGGTTCACTCTGGATATAGTCATTATTGAAAGAATCATTTTTATTTTGATTAATAAAATCAATAATTGGATTAGTGCTAGTACCTGTTGTAGTAAAGATGGCATTATGAAAATTAGCTGTCAAATTATGTGATTCGGCTTGAGCTTGTTTCATAGCAATTACAGGATTACCATCAATTATGAATCTATCCTTTTGTGGATAAGGTGTGTAATCAGAAAATGGTGAAAAGCGGTAATCACCAAGAAAATCAGCGCTAGGTTGTTCAGTATTTTGTTTATAAAAACCAAGTACTTCATCAAAGCCACCAATTTGCAGTGCATAACCATTAGTTTTAATCGTTGTTGAACTGCTGGAAGCACTAGCATCAAGTAAGGAATTATGTACCATTTTAATTCCATTACTATAAGGCATATCAGTAGTATCAATGATTAATTCACCTTGAGAACGTAAAATCCCTGCGCCAGTACCACTGGTTGATGTATATTTACTAGGCCCTACAACTCTTTTTCTACGGTTTGTTGTGCTTATTTCTGCTTCTTCTTGATTAGGATAGAGAATATGTTCTGGAATATCGGCTACTTTGCCTAATTTCACTCCATAGCTATCCAATTTAAACCAAGGAGAGGTGTTTTGTTTTATCTCATCGTTCTCTAATTTCAATAAAAGCGGATCTTTTTTATTGATTGGTAATTCAATTGGTTTATCTGGTAACTCAATTGGTTTGTTTTGTAACACAATCCGATTGGTTTTACCGTTTAATAGTACTTCCGCAATATCGTTAGCGTATGTTGAAATTGTTGGTTTTAAAGCGTCTTGATTTGTACTTCCTGAAGCATAAATCCCAATATTACGCTGCCCAATTAAACGCAGATCAAGATTGCCATTAACTTTAACTAATCCTGTGTCTAGTGCATCAATATATTTGGCAAAAGGATTTGAGTCTCCATTATAGGTATAACCAGGATAATTCCAATGTCTTGCTTGTGAAGCTCTAATCCCAACATTTAGTCCTGTAAAAGCGGGACGATAGTTTTCATTATGGCTTAGGAACCTAAACATCTTTTGAGGAGTATGATCGGTGACGATTAAAGGATCCTCGGTTAATGTTTGTGTTTGCGTCAGATTATTGACTTCAATCACTGTTCTACCACTGCGTACAAGTTTATTTACAGGGTCTGTATTGAAAATCTCATTTAATCGATCTGTTGCAAAAATACCTACTATGTTCTCATCTTCAGAGGTTGCAGAGGCAATTTGTTTCCCAGTTAAGTTTAACGTTACATCTTGCGCCTTAAGATTAATTAGGTTAGTGAGTTGAATACCATATAGATGGGTGAATAATGGTCGTGCAGGACTATAACTGTCTGAACTGTTGAAAAATTTATCTTGAGTAAGATCAAATTTTAAATTTTTAGCATTAATGGTAAATATTGAATTCTGGTGTGGTTGGTAATCAACTAAGGAGATGGCGTTAAGAAAGCGAGGAAACCCATTATGATATCCGAGTGAGTATGTAACTCCGATATCAAGATTACCGATAGTTAGTCCAACAGAATTAGGTCCAATTTGTATTACATTACTGAAAGTAAAGCTGTTTGTTCTATCGTAGGTTGCTGTAGTGTCAGGAATTTCGCATGCTTTTTCAGAATACCCTGTAGAATAAATATATTCACCATACTTAGGACTGAATTTACACGTTTCGGCAAAACTAAAGGAGGAAAAATTGAATAATGCTAATGCAAGAAAGGTTTTATAGAAAAATTTTTTACGATAAGTTGCTTTGTTGATAGTGTGGCCAATTATCCCCCCCCATAGAGGATTTTACTTTTGTTGAACTAAGTTCGGAACAAACAACCCAAGAATGCGTAGTTTGGCTCCATTTTATTTTATAAATTTTGTTCATAGCACTTCTCCTGTATGTAGTATCAAAAAATAGATATGTAAGATAAAATTTAATTAATCTTTAAATAGATTACATAATTTATAGTATGAAATCATTATTGCCATATCACTTTATTTTATATTTGTGATATTTCTCAAAAGTTGACCAATTTCAGAAAAATTTGTAAACAAAAAAATAAGGTGCTTCCTTGCACCTTATTGATTTTATGTGGGGGTATGAAACTAAATTTTGCGTAATTTGGCAGGCAATCCTTGTCTTACCGCAGAACCGCAAACCCAATCCAACCAAGGGGATTTAATTTCCTTGGTATCATCCAATAATCCAAGATCATTAATATTTACCCCTTGTTTGATAATGTTATTACCAGCAATAACTTTGCCATCAATTTCATAGCTAGTCGCACCTAATTGTTTATGACCATAGCCATGCTCGATTGCAATCGTACCTGGTATGACGCCATCAAGTACCATTACTTGTACATTTGCTTTACCACCAGGTGTAGCTAATTCAACTAAGTCGCCATGTGCAAAACCAAATTTCGTTGCATCTTGACTATTCATTGCCACAATACCGCTTGGTTTAATACTATGTAAACGTAGTAATGGTGCAGTAATACTACTCATTAAATTAGATTTAAAAGAAATTAATTCAAATGGCCACTCTTTTTTCGGATAACGGCTTTCAACTGTACTATTATCCGCAAATTGTGGTGCAAAATATTTTGGACAACCGTGGTAATGTTTACCATCATGATGATGGCGAGCTTTTGCTACTGTAGGATTCCAAATTTGCAAACACTCTTTCCATTTCCCTGTCATATTGTCATCTTCCCAGCCACTATTGTATGGTGCAAAACGTCCTCCCTTACAGAAGATAGTGGCTGCTTTTAAGACCTCTTCTTCTTTTAATGTTTTGCTAAGTAACGGCATAATACGTTCTACTCCAGAAAGTAAGCGATCTTCTTGAGTCGCATCATTTACTGGCTGTTTACCATCAAAAGCAACATTTGCAGCAGCCCGCAAGAAATAATCTTCACTACAATTTAAAGGATAAGTTTGCTGTTGGTTATCACTAATCGCATTTTCACCAAAGCCTGGTAAGCCCATTGCTTTAGCAATATGAATAATGAATGTTTCCATACAAATAGTTTCACCTTGAGCATTTTTAGCATTAGCGGATTGTATAATTGGCCAACGAGCAGTTGTAGTTTTGGTTGGAACACCTGCCCAAGGCGTACTAAATCCCCAACTTTCAAAGTTATGGGTATCTGGCACGATATAATCCGCTAATGCGGTGGTTTCATTCATAAAAGCATCGATTGCAATAAAGAGTGGCAACACTTTAGGATCGCGTAATTTTTCCTCTGTGATATGGTGGATACCAGTCATACCATATAATGGATTGGTCATATGGCTGATCCACGCTTTTAAAGAATACGGATAGCCCTGCAAAGCAGATGTAATCATTTCTGACATTTGACCGCCAACAAATGGATACCATGCAGCGCGTGCAGGATAAGGAGATCCTTGTGCAGCACGGCGTTTAAACTCGCTAGAGTTTTCATACGCTTTTTTACTACGAGCGAGGTTAGTTCCTTTTGGTTTTACCATATTTGGGAAAGAAGCAAGGTTATAACGAGGACCAGGTGCAAAATCTTTGAATTTGCCTCCACCAACACTCATACCGCCTTTCTTATTCATATTCCCGATCATAACATTCAACAAAAGGATAGCCCATGCGGTATAGAAACCATTACTTTGCATAGTGCCACCATGTGTAATTGCTGCTGCTTTATGGCCATGAGAAGTAAATTTGTCAGCGAGTGCAGTAATGGTATTGACTGGTACACCAGATAAAGTCGCATACTCTTCTAAGGTATGTTCTAAACAAGATTCTTTTAGTAAGGTTAACGCTGATTTAACTGCAACAGTAGAACCATCTTTTAAGGTAATCGTTTCATCTACCCATAATTGGGCTTTTGTAGAAGATTTTGCTGCAACAAATTGATTATCTTCTACATTTTTGACGATATTGTAATTTTCCACGACCTTATCATCTGGATTTGGTGCAATATCAAACAGATCTTGCTCAACCAATGGTTGCCCAAAACGAGGGTGTTTCTCATCACTAATAATCAAATGAGTAGCATTGCAGTAACTTGCTGCACCAGCTTGTTCCATGGCAAATTGGCTTGGTAAAGCAAGATAATCAGCGTTATAACGTTCGTTTTCAATAATCCAACGTAACATAGCCAGTGATAAAGCGAGGTCACCACCTGGTAAAACAGGCACCCAACGATTATTTTGTGTCGCATGAGTTGAAGTTAACTCTAAACGTGGGGAAACGACAACATAATCAAAATCTGACTCAGCACGTTTTTTCGCAAGTTGACGTGCTTGTCGTTTAAATGGATTACCTGATTGGGCAGGTGATGTTCCCATAAATAAGATAAATTCACAATTATCCCAGTCTGGTTTTGCATGAGCATTGTTATTAAGGTCGTTCATTACTGCACCAGATCCA
Organism: Gallibacterium melopsittaci; assembly: GCF_042433085.1. Lineage (NCBI taxonomy): Bacteria > Pseudomonadati > Pseudomonadota > Gammaproteobacteria > Pasteurellales > Pasteurellaceae > Gallibacterium > Gallibacterium melopsittaci. The sequence continues at coordinate 78,774 of NZ_JBHLWA010000004.1, read as the reverse complement.
GCACGATATGAAAGACCACAATAAGAACCATGAGAGGCGAAATTAATAGTACCAAAGCTACCATTTGCAAAACGTTGCAGTAATGGTTGACGACCTTCTGGACCAGCAAAAGTAACAAATAATTGATTAGCTTTTGGACCAAAGTCAGGATTTTCTTTATCAACTGGAGTAGATAAATCACGAATGGCTTTTAATCCATCAACATGACCTTCACCAAAGAGGTCTCCACCATTTACGACTTCCTCAATAAGTTGTTCAAAACTGATGGTTTTCCATTTCCCTTCCCCACGTTTTCCAACACGTTTTAATGGTTGGGTAAGGCGATAAGGACTATTAACACCTTCCATAAATGCGGCACCACGTGCACAAGCAGTAGAACGATTTTCTAAACCAGATTCTCCTGCAACACTAAGTTCTGCTTGTTGTAACGAACTGTTATAACTAAGGTATTCATCAGCAGAAAGCGGATGATAAGGGTTACCACTAATACGAATGACTCGATTTTGTTTAAGATCGACTCTTGCACGTAAACCACATAGTGTCCAGCATCCCATACATTGTGTATTGCAAACAATTTGTTCTGAATTAGGGATCACTTTCCCTTGTGCTATCTGATATTCAGGTGCAAGAGAATTACCATGTAAGTGATGTTGTGTTTTTTCGCCAGAGGTGCCATTAAACACACCATGGGCAATCTCTTTCACTTTTGGTGAATAACCAGCGGCAAAGGTTGCAGCACCACCAACGACTAAACCACCTTTAATTAAATTACGACGTTTATTATCCATGATGGTACTCCTTATTAATAAAAGTGAAAATTTGCCATAAGATCACACTCACAGCGACCCATAAACCAAAGACAGATAACATACCTAGTGCGCCATCAACGCCCCAACTAAAATGGTATGGATTTATTAAAGCGTTATATTTCGCTACGGTTTGTACCTCAAGTAGCAATACCCAACGTACCATAGCGGTAAGAATAAGAGAGGCAATCAATAAACATAGCTGTATTATCAAATTACGCCCACTAATTAGTGCAAGTATTAATGTGATAACCCAAATAACTAATGTGATGTTGACAGTAGGACGATGTTGCCAGAGAAGCGATAAATCATAATGTGTTGCACTTGAGTGGAAGTCGATGGCAAACACCGTTGCCGCTAATAAAACTAGGCTAACTAACATTAAAGGCTTCATTAAGATAGATGTTGTTTCACCAGTTGCAAGACGAATAGCGAAATGGATTAACATTAAAGCACTTGGTAATGCACTAAAAATAATTAAAGGGATTAACCAAGGTTGATTCCATAAAGGACGAGCTGCAACATTATAGACTTCCATTGAGGTATAAAGGAGGATCAAAATACTGCTGATAATGGTTAATACACGGAAAATTTGACACCATACGACGTTATTTACGTTACCAAGATAGATCCAAGAAAGCCATGTTTGAGTTGCTCGTTCAGGAAGTTGGCGTACTAAGAAGAGTACATACCCAATCAAACTTAGCAGAAAAATTGGTAAGAAAATTGAACCCCAAGCCATCCAAGACCAATTTGCAAGATAAGCATAGAAATGCCAAACTCGGCCAGGCTGGTGGAGATCTGCAGTTAATGCAATTGGTGCCACAATGGCAAAACTTAATGCAACCAATAAAGCGATTAATTCAGCTCGAATGTTATAAGGCTTAACAAAAAAATGTAGGCAAATTGCTGTTAAAATGGCACATAATGCAATGCCGATAAAAAAGAAATAACTAACAGCCCAAGGTAACCAAGCAATAGCTTGCGGTTCAACTAAAACTTCACGGATCATAATTTTTCCTCCATTCCTTGCCAAAGCATAGGTTGGCCGTTAACACGACTGACAAAGGCTTCATCTAAACCCAAGTAGAAGACGTGTGGTTGAGTACCTGCCTCAGGTTTTAATACTTTGAGTTCATTGACATGACTATCAAATAGTTTTCTGATTTGACTGTTTGGGTCGGCGAGATCACCAATAATTCTTGCTCCACCAACGCAGCTTTCAACACAAGCTGGTAATAGACCTACTTCTAAACGATGTGAACAGAATGTACATTTATCTGCTGTTTTAGTTTCTTCATTAATGAAACGTGCATCATAAGGACACGCTTGTACACAATAAGCACAACCAACACAGCGTTCGTTATCAATGACGACAATGCCATCTTTTTGTTGATAAGTTGCCTGAACAGGGCAAACTGGCACACAAGGTGGATTATCACAATGGTTGCACAAACGAGGTAATAAAACATTATTTACCGTTTGCTTGCCATCCGTAATTTCATATTGACGTACAGTAGTGCGAAATTCACCAATCGGTGTTTGGTTCTCAATGTTGCAACTTACGGTACAAGATTGACAACCAATACAACGGCGTAAATCAATAATCATTGCATAGCGATGTTTTTGATCGCCACCTCGTCTTGGTGGCTGAAAAGCAACACTTTGCAGTGGTACTAAACTTGCACCAAAAGTCAGTGCAGTGAGTGTTTTGAGTGTTGTTCGTTTACAACTATCCATAATGTTCCCCACAATCATCGTTTTATGTTATTGTTCTAGCGTATTGTTATTTAACTAAAATTTGGTAACTATTGTGGTTTACCACATAAATAGTATGGGTATTGATCTGAGTCAAAGAAATAGGAGGGAATTTTGCGCAAGTTAGGCATACTTTGTGGCTATTGCTTGATGTTCTTAATGGCAATTCCCAATGTGATGGCACAAACATGGAAAGTGGGGGTGTTAGCACAACGAGGAGAAAGTTATGTTTTCCAACATTGGCAACCTTGGATTGACTGGTTAAATCAACAAGTTCCACAACAACATTTTCAATTAATCCCTTTACAACTTGATGAACTCTCCAAAGATAAGGCAAAAAATGTTGATTTTGTCTTAACCAATCAATCGCAATTTTTCTATTTAAATGACAGCACAGTACGTTGGTTAGCTACCTTACAATCACCACGCCAAAAACATTCAGATAGCGGTAAGGTTGGTAGTGCAATTTTAGTAAAAGCAAATAGTCCATTTCATCAATTAACGGATTTAAAAGGAAAAACTTTAGCTGCAGTTGGACAAAATGCTTTTGGTGGTTTTTTATTAGGCTATAACGTCTTGTACCGAGCTGGTTTAGAAGAAGGGGAAGACATATTTTTCCGTTTTAGCGGATTTCCTGCGGACAATACTGTGTTGTGGCTACAACAAGGGAAAGTGGATGGGGCGATAGTACCTGTTTGTATGTTAGAGGACTTAGCTGCGGAAGGTAAGGTTAAACAGCAAGATTTTCGAATACTTGCTGCACAATCCAATGATATTGGTTGTTGGTCTAGTACAATGTTATTGCCAAATTGGTCATTAGCGGCAATGCCACAAGTACCTGATAGTTTAGTGAAAAAATTAATGACAATCCTACTTAGTGATGTTATTCCAGAAACATTACCTCAATGGAATCCCCCTTATTCTGATCAGCAAGCAGATAACATTCTGCGTAATCTATATCGTCATCCTCAACAACAAAGTTTATGGGCGGATGTACGTTATTGGATTTCACAGCATAAATGGCAAGTATTGGCAGGATTGTTATTTATTTTATTGAATTATCTTTGGATCAGTTATCAAGTACACCGTAAAAGTAAAGCATTGACCCAAGCTCATCACGAAATGCGACTATATGAGCGACAATTAATAAAAGCTGATCGTTTAAGTATTTTAGGCGAAATGAGTGCTGGAATTGCTCATGAAATAAACCAACCATTGACTGCGATTGGTATGTATAGTGAAGGGTTAAAACATCAACTAAAACAACGATCTGACTCAACAACAGAACTAGCAATTTTAGATAAAATTCAGACGCAAATTGATCGTAGTCGGCAGATTATGCGTAATCTAACTGGTTGGGTGAAAGGTAAAGAAGATGAAGAAATACAATTACTAGAAGTAAAACCACATTTAGAGAAAGCGATTGATTTTATAAAAAAACATTACACTTCACAGGCAGAAATTAAATTAATTTGTCATCAAAAATGGCAAGTTAAAATGAAAAAAACAATGTTAGAACAAGTGATTTGTAACTGTTTATTAAATGCTTTACAGGCACAAGCAGATACAATAATTGTTAAGGTTACTGAACAACAGACACAATTACAGATTACTTTAATTGATAATGGTATTGGCTTTTCAGAAGAAGAGTTAGCTTTTCCATTTGTACCATTTAGAAGTCGAAAAAAAGAGGGATTAGGTTTAGGACTAACCCTCTGCCAACGTTTGATGCATTCAATGTCTGGCGATATTCAGCTTCATAATCGCCAAGATAAAAAATGGGCAGTCGTTGTGTTGGAATTACCATTGGAGAAATAGCCATGAAAATTCATGTGGTGGATGATGATTCAACAATTTTAGATGCAGCAACCTTTATGTTGACACAAGCAGGATATGAAGTGATTAGCTGGTCGGATAGTAGATTATTTCTGGAACAAATTAATCCTTTTGAGCCTGGTGTGGTCCTATTGGATATGAAAATGCCGCACTTAGATGGTCGTCAAGTTCATCGTCTATTGAAACAACAAAATAGCCTACTACAAGTTATTATTATGACTGCTTTTGCAGATGTGCAAATGGCAGTGAATGAATTAAAAGAAGGTGCAGTTGATTTTTTACAAAAACCAGTAGCACTGGATCAATTAAAAATTGCACTAGATAATGCCATTGCTCGCAGTGAGAAACGTTATCTGCAGTATCAAATTGAACAATGCTATCAACAATTAAGTGAAAAAGAGAAAGAAGTGCTAACTCTGGTGTTAGATGGACAAATTAATAAACAAATTGCCGAAACATTGAATATTGCCGTTCGCACAGTAGAAGTCCACCGTTCACATATTATGGACAAAATGAAGGCAAAAAATTTAGCTGATTTAGTAAGAAAAGTGGATTTATTGCAAGAATAAAAAATGAGAGGGTAACCCCTCCCAGCTGGTATGGATTTCCTCCCTTTACTTGAGCAAAGGGAGGAAATTTAGTTAGAACTGGAATCCAGCACCCACACCTACAGTTGAATCTCCAGTAGTACTATGTGCTGCATTTAACTTCAAGATAATCTTGCCATTATCTGAAATTCTTGAGATACCAACCGCAATGGCTTGTTGCGATTTATGTGCACCAGCACCAACAGCGACAAGACTCTTACCTGGTATATAGGCTTGCGGTAAACTTGCCATTGCACCTGCAGTTGCAGCTACGCCATCAATATCGCGAGAAAGATTATTCACACGATTATTTAGGTTATTGATTTGTTTAGTAAAATCACGACCTAAATTTTGAATTTGACTAACATTCACTGCATCAGTTGGTGCAGAACCAGCCGCAACATTGGTGATACGGCGAACTTCTTGTTCTCCTGTTTCTGCATTCACACTACCTACAGAAACTTCACCCACAACCTCTTTACCATAACCACGAACGTACGCAGGATCTCCCCAAGGAGTCGCTTTTTGTAATTGTTCAAGGGTTTGCGTTGCTTGTGCGTTGGCACCAAGTGCTACGCTATTTTCAGCAGTTACTTTTGCATTATAACCAATAGCGACACCATTCTTCGCATCAACAATAGTGTTTGCCCCTAATGCAACGCCATTAGCAGCTTTCACATTTGCAGAAGTACCCATTGCTACCGCATTAGTAGCATTTTCAGCGATATTAATCTTGCTACCAACCGCAACAGCACCATTTGCATTACCACCAACTTTTACATTATTACCCATAACCATTACATCTTCGGTTGTGACTTGTTCAGTCAATGTAATAATTTTGTTAGTAAGCGTTTCTTTATCTTTGAGATAGTTTGCTAACTTCTCTTGATAAATTTTTAGCTCTTCATCTGTTGCATCTGGTTTTGGTATATCTGGACGCTTCAATTCTTTCCGTTGCTTAATTAAATCAGCAATTTCTTTCATTTGTTCTGCATCACCAATGCTATTGTTATTACCTACAGAATAACTTGATTTTGCATTAATTACTGTTGGGTCACCAATAGCACCAGATGCTTCACCAGCAACAGTATGACCAGTACCAATACTAATCGCATTATCACCAATTACAGTACCGCCAGAACCAATGGCTAAAGCATTAGTGGAGTCTTTTAATACGGTACTATTTTGACCAAAGGCAATTGCATTATCTGCACCTTTTTCAACGGATGCTTGATAACCTACTGCAGTAGCATATTTCGCATTTGCACTGGAATCCTCGGTATTTTCAGCCTGATCTACAGGTGTTTGTCCATCATTGGTATGGAAGTATTTAATACCTTGTTCATTCATATTGTGGATAGCACTATATACACTATTGGTAATGTACTCTTGCTGTCCTTGGACATTGTATGTTTTGAGATAAGGTTTACCGTTCTCATCAACAGGGACTTTAACCGTAATATTTTCGACTTTTCCGTCTCGAACAATGGTTGTTGTAAATTCCTTCATTTCAACCGTATGGAAGTTTTTGGTGATTTCTTCCGTTGCCCCAAGTTCTGCTTTGAGTTTGTAAAGTTGACTACCATTAATTGCGTCAGTGGAGTTTTCTGTAATCAAACCATCAGCTATATTGGTAAGCTTAGTCGCATTAGTGAATGTACCATCAGGGTTTTGGACAGCGGTGGTGATGTTCTTCATGTCTACGCGAGAGTTTTGGGCAGAGACAGTCTCACCATCTTTGATATAGTTACCATCTTTATCTACATTTTGCGCAAGGATAGCGTCTTTGTAGAAGAAGCCATCAGCCCCTTTGTAGACTTTCTCACGAGCGGTCACGTTGCCTTTATCATCTTTAGTTTCAACCACATAATCCACAGGTAGAACGGTATTGTTCACAATCGCTTGGTCATTAGTCGAAATCTTAATCTTGCCTTCGCTTTGATCAAGAGTGACATTCTTGCCAGCAACAAACTCAATCGATTCTCCCGGAGCGATATTGTCGCCATCAGTGCCAGAGAAAGTTGTACTCGAGTTACCACCATCTGCGCTGACTTTGACGTTAAAGCCTTTGCTCGCTGTTGCTTGTGCATTCTCCGCAGCTTTATTAGCTTTTTCTGCACGTTTAGAGACCTCGTTCAAATCGCTGACATTGACGGCAGCGTTTTTGAGCTTGTCATCGGCGGCGGCTGTAGCCAGTTTATCCGCAAAAGTTGCATTAGCTTTTGGTCCACTACCAGGTTTTGATGGGTCGTTTAATACAGTCACATCCTTCACAGAAGACTGAATACCCGCCAATTTTTGACCATCAGCAGGAACGCTGCCATCTTTATCCAACAAAGTCACCGCAGCAGGTGTTGCTGGTTCGGCATCGGTTTTTAGTTTACCATCCGTGCCAATATCAGAGGCTTTATAGAACTTATCACCGACTTTCACGAGTGGGTTACCCTCAGCGTCCTTAAATGCCATAGGCAATCCATCTACATTGATGCTATAGGTATGAACACCGTTAGCACTTGTAATCGCAGAAACCTTGGTATTCGCACCGTTCACCACGTTGATAGTATCGCCCATCTTCACGGTTTGCGCTGGATTTTCACCCTGACCGCTAGTCATGAGTTTAAAGCCAGTATCTGCCAAGTTTTTGAGGTCTTGGGTGGTTACAGCGCTATTGGCATCAATCGCATCATCGCCTTTGGAACCGACTTTCTTCAAGTTATCCATAAAGGTGTTGTTGCCATCTTTGTCAGCTGTTACACCACCAATCGCACTGGCAACATTGCCTAATTGTGTAGCGGTTGTGGTTGTACCATCTGCATTGACGAGTTTCATCGATACAGGTGTGGCTTTGGTAGGGGCAGTTGTTGTTTTTAATGAGCCATCCTCACCCACTTCCATCCAAGTGCCTTTCTCGGTAGGATCAGCACTAGGAATATACGCCTTACCTTTAAGGTCGTCTTCTTTGTACCATTCGCCGTCAGCGCCTTTGACCAGTTTGTTACCTTGTGCATCTGTATAAGTCACCGCTTGCTCAACCTTCACTTCGTAAATATCTTGGTCTTGAGCGCCTGTGGTTTTGCTAACAACGGCGGCACCTGCGCCTTTCACAACAGTCTTGGCAGCGGCTGCAGCTTTAGACGCTTCTTGAGAGGCATTGTACAAGTCTTCCACATTCACTGCACTGCCTTTTGCAGTGTCATCTTTTGCTGCTGCTTCAAGACGTTGTGCGAAAGTCGGATTTTTCAAATTATCGCCGTTTTTCTCACTATCATCTGTACCGTCAGGTGCTGTGACTTTCATGTCTTCAACAGCACTCTTCACACCTGTAATGGCATTACCACCGTTATTGAGGCCGTCTTCAGTAAGGCTAACGGTTGTTTTAGTGGCATTATCACTGCCTTCTTTAGGTGTGGTGGTTGAGGTGATGGTGATACCATCTTTGCCTACTGTTGTGGTGGTTTGTTTAGTAGCACCATCAGCAGTTGTCGTAGCCTTAGAAGTATAAGTGGTTTGACCGCCTTCTACTGTAGAGGTGTTACCATCAGCATCGGTGAACTCTGCACTGGTGAGACCTGTTAACTCTTTGGCAAGTTTCACCGTCAAGGTGTCTTTACCATTTGAGACTACGCCGATATTATCATCACTGAGTTTAGTTGCGTCAGTCACACCGCCCTTAATATTGAGTGTTTCACCAAGCTGGCGAGTAAACTCGTTCTTACGGCCAGTATCCGTATCATCAGAGTCTTTCACCAATACATCCCCTGCATACACACGACCTTTATTCGCTGCGGTAGTGAGTTGATTAATCGCACCAGCAAATGTTGTCGGTGCTTCGGTATTTGGATCAGTGCCAGTACCACCAGCTGTTACTGCGGTAAAGGTAGGTGCAACTAAGTTGCCTGTTTTTTTCCCGTTTTTAGTTTCTTCTGTATAGCCTAAAACATCTTTTTGGATACTATAGAGTTGTCCGCCATTAATTGCATCGGTAGAGTCCTCTGTCACGCTACCCGCACCGACATTACCCAATACAGGGGCAGCAGCACCTGCTCCTGTCACAGGATTAACCAGCTTGATGCGAACATCGCTAGCAGCAACCTCTTTCTTGCTGTCTGGCTTACCTTCCTCGGTTAAAGGCACTTGACCGTCCTTATTTGCCACATAGAACTTACCGCCTTTCTCGACAAGCGCATTACCACTGGTATCTGTGAACTGGATAACCTTGTCGACATGGACATTGTAAGTTGTTGAGCCATCGTTTGCTTTTGTTGAGCTGACAACAGAGGCGCCGTCACCAGTCACTTTGGTGGTTGCGGCTGCAGCGAGCTTATCCGCATAAGATTTGTTCACTGCATCGTTACCGTCTGCAGGTGTGGCGACGTTCTTCACTTGAACTGGGTTATTATTTGTATCACCCAATTGGATAGCAGGAGGTGTGTTTTTTTCTCCCTCTGGTGCTTTTCCATCGACTTTCTGAATCACCACACTGTTTCCTGTACCAGTAGTACCCACTGCAATTGTGTTAAAGAGTGGTTGGTCTTTAAAGCCGATGAGTAAATTACCATCATTTACCACCACAGCGAGGTTGGAATTACTATAAGAGGTTGAGCCTACACTGTGAGCAGTCACATCTTTAGAATTGTAATTAAACGAACCTGCATTAATAGATAAACGTTCACCGAGTTTTTTCGCTACATAAGTGTTGTTCTCCGTGTTGACGTAGTTATCTGCGCTAAAGAAGAGTGGAGAATTCGCAAGTTTTTGTAAATCTCCCACGGTTGCACCACTATTAAGCTTATCAGCGTTACTCTCAGTGGTAAATCCACGCAACGTAGTAAGGAACGTATTTGGATTAGTGGCATTAGGTACTGTTTTTGAATCCTCGGTAGATCCACCTGCAACTTCCTTGCCATCCAAGACGCTCTTCACGTTTTGAATAGTGTTGTCACCATTATTAAGGCCATCCTTAGTGAGGCTGACTGTCTTATTCGTGTCAGGCTTAGTATTGCCAACACCTTTGTTAGGTGTGATGGTAATACCGCTACCATCTACCACGGTAGTGACGGCAGGGTCAGAGGTTGTTGCTGCTTTGGTATAGGTGGCACTAGTGAGTCCTTTGAGCGCTTTAGCTAAACGTAGAGTTAGCGTACCTACTTTACTATCTGCAATAACGGCAAGGTTATTTTCCTCACTGTAATCTGTCGCACCACCTTTGATACCTAAAGGATTGGCTGGTGTGCGAGAGATAGTGACGAGGTTATTCTTGTCGTCGCCATTTCCACCGATAGTGTTATCGCCTTGGTATTGTTGAGCAGAAGCAGCGATTTGATCGGTGAGGAATTTCTTATTTACCGCATCATTATCATCGACAGGGTTAGCGATATTCTTCACTTGTACAGGTGTACCTGTTGCACCTAATTGGATAGCAGGCGGTGCGACATTAGCAGAGCCCTGATTACCCTCAACTTTGGTGATTTCTACACCACCTGTGCCACCGACGATGACTTTTGTGGCTGTGAGGCCCGTATTGTCTAAGACAGAGCCATCGATAGTGAGGCTACCATTCGCACCGAGATTCACCTTCTCAGCGAGCTTAATGGTAATTGCACCAGTGGCTGCATCAGCAACTGTACCGATATTGCCGTCTGTTAAATTGCCTGTAGCACCACCCTTGATACCGAGGATGTCACTAGGTGTGCGTTTGATGGTGACAAGAGTTTGTTTGCCTGACTCTTTATTATCGCCTTGGTACTGTTGGGCAGAAGCGGCGAGCTTGCTTTCTACGTAGTTCTTGACGACAGTTCCTGTGGTGAGCGCAGAGTTATCTGCATTGTTCTCATCACTAATTGCACTGAGCTCTTTGAGATTGATATTCACCTTGCCACCAGTTGTACTAGTGACTTGGATATTGCTACCTTTCCAAGCTTTGTCAGTACTATCATCAGAACTAAACTCAAGTGTCTCACCGAGTTGTTTGGTGATTGCTGATGATGCACTTTCGCCTTTGAAGACGAGTCCCTTATTAACGGCCTTGGTGAGGTCATCAATCGCTCCTTTGTAAGAGGTCGGTGCTGCGGCTGTCTTACCACTATCAGCAGAAGCAGTTACGGCAGTAAAACTTGGTGTAGTAAAGCCAGTTTTCGCAGTATCTAATGTGAGGCCGAGAGTGGTTGCCAGATTACCGATTTGAGCGCCATTTACCGCTTGTGTAGAGCTGCTTTCTAGGCTACCTGCGGCGACATTAGTGATGGTTTTGCTGCCTGCATCAATGCCTGTTGAGGTTACACTAGGACCATTGGTGATGGTTAAGCCAGTATTGCCGAGTTTGACATTATTACCCACAGCAACACCAGAATTATCGACTGTGGTGGCGCCAGTGGTGATGCTACCGTCATTACCTAAATTTAATGTTTTATTCAACTCAATTTGGAGTTCATCAGATTTCATATCCCCTGTTTTCTTGACAACTTTGGTAGAGATATTGCTATCTGCTCCTTTGACGGTTACGGTATTGCCAAGTGTATTGGTGACCGTGTTACCATCGCCTGCTTTGAGACCGAAAGTTGATGTGCTAACAGTCGTACCCAGATTGTTAATCATATCAGCCACATTTTGCGCAGTGGCATAGCTATGAGTATCTGGATTACCATTCGTTATGTCGATTTCGATTGCACCTGTTTTTTCATCTTTCTTTAACTTCGCCTCATTCACATTAAAGGCCACGCTAAAGGTGTCTTTACTATCTGTGGTGACAGAGACAGCAGCGGTGGTACCTGTGCCATTGTTGAAGTTAACCACGTCACCTTTGTTCACAGACGTGCTAGGGGTTGTGACACCAGTAGCGCTGTTGACCGTAGCGCCAATCGTCCATGCTGCATCGCTGAGCTTGCCATCCACATAGGATTTATTCACCGCATCGTTAGCGTCAGCTGGTGTGGCGATATTCTTGACTTGAACTGGGTTGTTATTTGTATCACCCAATTGGATAGCAGGTGGTGCATTGTCACTACTGCCCTCAGGTTTTGTACCAGTGACCTTGCTGATGGTGATGCTATTACCACTGCCAGTGGTGCCGATAGCCACGGTATTAAAGAGTGGCTGATCTTTAAAGCCTAATACTATCTCGCCATTTCTTACTACAGCAGCGAGGTTGGTGCCACTATAAGAGTTCGCCCCTATAGTGCCCGGGTAATTGCCCAATGTGCTGCCATCCCAGCCAAATTCAGCAGTCTTTATCGCCACACGCTCACCGAGCAGGCGTTTAATATAAGTGTCTGCAGTACCAGTGGCATAGTTATCTGCACTAAAGAAGAGGGGAGAGTTTGCGAGTTTTTGTAAATCGCTTACAGTAGCTGCGCTATTAAGTTTCTCAGCACCACCTCCTGCTGTGGCATCACTACTATTGAAACCACGCAAGGTAGTCAGGAAGGTGTTCTCATCACTATTTGGTTTGTCGCTATCAGTGCTACCATTTTGCGTACCACTCGACCCCCCCCCCACCTGTGGTAGTATCATTCATCACGCTGGTAATGCCTTTGATAGTGTTACCACCGTTATCTAGACCTTCCTCAGTGAGGCTGACAGATTTGTTGGTATCAGCAGCGGATTTAGTGATGGTGATGCCGTCGCCATTAATGGTGGTTTGTGGTTTGCTAGTGTCCACTGTGCCATCGTCTTTAATAGTCTCAAATGTCGCACTACGCAAGCCTGTTAAATCACGTGCGAGCTTCACGATTAGGGCCTTACTTAATGTATCTACATCGACATAGGTGTTTGCATCTGTTGTGTCTTTTGCGATGTTTGTTTTGTCAACAATCATACCGCCTTTGACTTGGAGCTGTTCATTAAGCTTGCGCTTGATGATGTCTGCCGAATCAGTACTGTTACCAGCAAACTTGAGACCATCTTTCATGGTGGCGACAGGTGTATCCCCTGTGGTGAGACGATTAGTCTGATTGCCCTCAAGATCAGCAGTCTTGTCGTTGCTTAGACCGATACTGTTGGTTGTGGCGCCATCTTTGTCTGTAAATTTAATCGTACCATCAACACCATCTAAGGTAATGCGTTCCCTATCGCCATTTTTGATATCAATCTTGCTATTGTTCGCATCTAAGAGAATTTGCTCATGCGCCTGATCGCCATTCAAGGTGATAGTGGCTCCGTTACCATTATTATCCCCTAGCACAATATCTTTATTTAGACTGAGATCTAGTGTAGGATTTGACTCATTACCTGAGGCTTTGGCGGTAATATTCGTACCAGTGACGAGGATGGTATTACCTTCACCAGCTGTACTACCTAATGGGCTATAAGCATAGTCAAAGCTACTTGTGTCATTCCGAGTTCGTAGACCATAACGAAGATTGTTGATATTGCCATCTATCACGCGCGTTGCTTCATCTGAGTAAGCTTTCAAATCACCGATACTTGCCGCATCGTCATCCGCTTTGGTGGCGAATTTCTTACCGACGAATGATACCAAATTAGGATCACTAAATTCTGTTTTAATCTCTTCAGGGGAGAGAGTCTTGTCAAAATACTGAACCTGATCCTGGCCTTGTTGTTTGTATCCATACTTCAAGGTATCTGTCGCCACCCCATTGATACGAACTGCAGTGTTATTCGCTCCTACAAGATTTAGGATAGGTGACGAAGTACTCGCTGGAGCAGCTTGTAATTTCATCAAAACAGTAGGACTTGAACCACTTCCAATGGTTGTAGTACCAAACCCAATAGAATTCATATCACGAAGATTCTTCGCTAATTTTAGGGTAAGTGTATCTGAGCCATTGGATACGACAGCGATATTACCTGTTGTTAAATTAGTGAGTGTGTCGTTGTAGTTACCATAAAGCTTTAACTGCTTGTTTAGGGCGAGGTTGAATGCAGAGCCATCGCCATTACTAGCACCTGAGCTATTCATATCACCATGAAAACTCATGCCGTCCTTCATAGTAGCGAGCTGATTGCCATTAAAGCTGAGGCGAGGGTCGTTGTTCTGTTTGCTATCAAGTAACTTATCACCGTTTAGGATAGATTTAAGCACAAGGGATTGATAAGCAGAGCCGCCTTCATTGCTGGTAAAGGTGATTTGACCTCCAGCGAGTTTGACACCTGCTATACTGCCAGATGTACCAGCGTTTTTGACCTCTAAACTACCATTTGCTGTACCGTCACCTAGGACAACGGCAGAATTAAGCTTGATTTTTAATGCGCTGTTACCAGAAAGGGTAGTGATATTAGTATCTGCACCAATCACGCTAATGGTATTGCCTAGATTTGCTGTCACAGCGGTGCCAGTCGCAGGGGCTAGGCCAAAAGTCTTAGCATCTGTTGTAGCAATAGAGGTTTTAAGCTCATTTAATACAGTGACTAGATCACCAGAAGACACAAAGGAATTAGCAGTGTCGCCAGTTGTGACTTCATAGTCGCCACCTGTGGTTTTACCAATAGTACCTTTGTTGACATTAAACACTACACTATAAGTCTCAGAGTCAGTGCCGTCTTTAGTTACCGATGCGGTAGTACCAGTACCATCTTTAAAGACGACTGAGTCTTTGTTATTCACGGTTCCTATGTCTTTGTCACCTGCGGTACCCGTGTTGAGCTTAATATTCCACGCGCTGTTGTTCACCAAAGTTTCAGCATCGCCTGCATTGATGGCATTGGTTTTCTTAGTGCTATCAAGAGCATTATTGCTTAAAACGGTCGCTACATTAGTGATGGCTTTGTTGCCTGCATCAATGCCTGTAGTGGTAACACTTGGACCATCTTTAATGGTTAAACCGTCATCGGTAAAGGTATTATCACCTGCTTGGACACTCTTATCTGTAATGACAGTGCCACCCACGGTGATAGAGCCTTCACTGGTTAAATCAATGGTCTTATTCAATACCACAGAAATATTGCGACCGCTTACGCCAGTAGTGATATTGGCGTCACCCACGATGTCAAAGCGGCTATTGGTTTTATCCACAGTGATGCCAGCTGTTTCACTACCTGCCCCAACAGTAAAGGATTGCACTGCAGAATTTGCATTGCTGATAGCGGTATTCACATCTGTATCAAGTTGTGTTGTACCAATAGAGCCTGCTTTGACCTTCATCTTGATAGAAGTGCCATTAGCTGTGGTCTCAATGGTACCTTGAGAACCTGTGCCATCCGTATCACCAGTAAGGGTGAAGTTAATATCATTCGCAAGGGTTTGGCTAGTGGTTTTGTTGTTAGCACTATCTGTTAGGGTAATCGCACGAGTGAGAGGAGTGTATACCGTATTTAAATTAGTAATCGCTGTATTCACCGCATCAGAGGTGATGACCTGATTGTCATCTTTTTTGACCTCGGTGGATTTGTTAAGTGCAATACTTACCCCTGTAGCAGATGCTGTGGTGCTTAAATCCGTACCATCCCCTGTAATTGCAAAAGAGATACCATTTGCGTTATTTAATGCTATACCTGCATGTGTAGAGGTAGTGTTATTGCCAGTCAATTTAATAGTGTTTGATTCCAACGACTTCGCAGCGAAATCATCGCTTAACGCGTCTACAAGCTTAGTCTGATTGACTTTAAGAGCATAGGTATTGGCGTTTAAATTCGTCGTAGATTCTGTCTTGGCGAGTTCAAGAATACCACTGTCATCTGTTTCGTCCAGGGAAACCTTGGTTTTCGCGCCAGTCACGGCGGTAGTGATGGTTGATTTCACATTTTCTGCCGTTGCAAAGGTGGTTGTACCCACTGTAGCATCATTAGTAATCTCACCGTTGCTCACACTGAGAGTAGACTGATTGACATCATAGCTGACCGTAAAGGCATCTGGCTTGTTTTGTTCTGTTTTCGCTTCCACTTTCACTGTGCTACCTGTGCCATCTTTGAAGTTCACAGTATCACCAGCATTGACAGCACCTTCTGAGGTAGGTGTTGTTGCAGAGCCTGTTTGTGAAGCGATAGACCAGCTGGCATTACCTACTTTGGAATCTACATAGTTTTTGTTTGCTGCATCAGTGCCTTGTTGTGGGTTATCAGCGACATTGGTGATGCTGTTGCCGCCAGCGCTGATGCCAGTGTTGGTGATGCTAACAGGATTGGCATCATTACCTGCTGGGGTGATAGTGACACCAGCACTGTTAATAGTTGTTGTGTTATTTGACTCATCTGTAAATGTTGCGCTGGTGAGGTTAGTGAGTTTTTTCGCTAACTGAATCACAAGACCGTTTGCATCTGTGGTAGTGTCTTTGACAACACGGATATTACCCTGAGCGCTGGCAAAATCGCTTGCAAAGCCTGCTTCAGGTGCATCGCCTTTGATGGTGAGCTTTTCACCGAGGTTGCGATGGACGAGGTTTTTGGCACTGTCATCATTACCCGCAAAATCCATACCTGCTATGGCGAGGGTTTGGAGGTCTTTCACTGTAGCGGCTTGGGTGAGCTTGCGTTCATCTGTGTCTGTTTTTAGACCAATGAGTGTGGCTACTGAGTTTTGGCGTGCTACGGGGTCAGAACTTGCCGAATCTACTTTTAAAGCAGCAGTGAGGTTTTGTAAAACCGTTGTGGTTTTTGTCGATGCTTTTTGAACCGTAGCATCTCCTGAGGCTTGTTTTTCGGCATTGACAAGAGAAAGCACAGCATTGGCAGGGTCGAAGACAGAACTTTTTACCGTTGACTTTAAGTTATCCTCTGATAAACCTTCTGTTTGTTCATTAACTAAACTAGGCACACCATCTCTATCGTATTTAACAACCTCTGGGTTGTCTTCATACCATAAATCACCAATTTTGACATAGCCTTTAGAGTAGTCTAATGTGGCGAGTGTTTTACCATTAGGATTCTTAGCATTTCTGAGCGAATAAGTGCCATCTCTGTTCGTTATAAAGTCGTCATCTTTATACCATAAACCATCCACAGCTTGGCGATATCCATTAACAAGTGCTGATTGATATAGTACATTATTCTCCTTGATGAGCCTATTACCCGCTGCATCGGTATAGACTACAGGACCCTGCTCACCGGAGACGATTTGGTTCACAGTCGCTTCGATAGAGTCACGAATCGCATAGAGTTGTGAGCCGTTTACCGCATCGGTGGACTTCGCACCGATTAGACCTGGGGCGACGTTTTGGATAATACGACCATAGGAGACGTAATCAGGGTTACTTGCAGAGCCCTCGTTTACAATCCTGCCGACAGTGATTACCCCACCGCCAATTTCGCCGAGACCAGCAAAGTCGTATTTCTTGCCGTTAATCGTGATGGAAGTTTGACCCATCTCACCTGCAGTGATGTACTCATTCAACGCTTTTAGAGACAAATCGTCGACTTTTTGGCCTGACTCAAGGGTAGTTCCTGACACGGTGGTTGAATTAAGTATGGCTACCGACTTCGAACCGAAGTATACAGAGTTGTTGGCTTTTACATCAACGTTAGAACCCAATACGTAGGAGCCTTTGACGTCATTCAATACGTTGATTCTGTTACCGAGAAGCATGTTGTTCTGAGCCCCTACACCGATAGTGATGTTTGAGCCCATCAAGGTGTTGCCCTGTGTGACATATCTAGCGGCTTCTTCGGCAGCTATTTCTTCGGGGGTTTTTGTCTTCAGGATTTTTCCGCCAGCATCCTTTTTATAGTTATCAACCGGGGTAAACAAAGTAACAATATCATTAGCACTGAGCTGAGTTGGATCTGTAATCGTTACGGTACCATTCTGATCTGTGACGTTATACCCAATCTTATTGTTACTACCAGAGATGAAAGAGCCAGATGTTTGATAGCTGACTTGGTTATTCGCACCAGCGACGAAGTTACCGATTGTTTTGAAGTTAACGACGTTGCTTGAGCCGGCGATGAAGTTATTATTTGTGCCGTACTGCACTTTGTTGTTAGAACCAACGATAGTGGTTTGGTCGGAAGTCAGCAAATTGGTTTTATTTTGCTGTTTATCACCACTCACTGCTACTTTGTACAACTGGCTGATTAAGTTCGCTCTCGCTTTCTCAGCGGTCTCTGTAGTATGGATAACTTCATAAATGAGTTCACCTTTATTATTCTCACCAGCTTTAACTATGCCCTCAATCGGTTTATAGGCGTTTACTGTGCCGTTGGTGTAATTACTATTACTATCCACACCCAAGGCTGCCTGAATCTCGTTGCTCGAACCAAGAATCATGTTGTCATTACCGCTGGTGACAATGTTCTCTGCGCCGGAAACGGTGTTGCGGAACGACAAATCACGAATCGTGTTTTTCGCGCCGACAACAGCGTTATCTGCAATACGCTTATACCCACCAGTACCAAAACTACCGGTATAACCACTATTAGTATCACCTACATTAGGGTTAAACCCTTCCGTGCGGTTTTGCGCACCGAGCACGATATTGCGGTCCCCCCAAAAACGCATACCGCTTGTATTTAACGTTTCTATACCATCTGACTTACCAGACTTGACAGGGGTAGTAACCGTAAAGACATTACCTACATTGCTATAGATACCCGTCATCGTATCGACCTGATCATCTTTCCAACCGGTATATGAACTATATCCATAGTACTTATTATTCCCGCCACCGAGAATAATATTGCCCGTACCTACGGCTTGAATATTGGCACCGATGACCGTTTGTTGGTTTGCCCATTCACCGGCTTTGACGTTAAAGCCCATACTGATACCAAAACGACCGGCTGACGTATACGCATCGGCGAGCGAAGCATTACCGATGGCGATACCACCGTTACCGTAAATACGGTTCAACATACCCAGCGCCAAAGCGCCGTTGCCGTTTACGGTGTTATACGCACCATACACGACAGCACCGGCACGCTCTGCTTCCGGACCGGAACTTATGGGTGTGCCAAGGTCTTTAAAAATGGAAGGCTGAGAAATTTCGCGCGGTACCAAGCCGTTATTCAGCCCCATAAAGACACCGATGCCAAACCCGCCGTAACTCCTCCAGTTTTTAGTTTCACTGCCTGCCGCCATGCTACCGACTAACAAGCCCAAACCTTTCACAGATGCATCACTAGTTATGAAAATATCGCCGTTCTGACCTTTCTTATTATTACTTCCGTCTTTGGGAACACCTACCGTACCGGTACCACCATTGCCGGCAGTGGCAAAGATAGAAGAGTAGTAACCATTATTATCTTCAGTAGAGGAATCAAATTTATTACCTTTGATGGTAACCCTATACAGCACATTACGCAAACTGGCCGCCGGGTTGATGAGCGTAACCGTCGCTTTTTCCGTATCACCATACCCCAAGTGCAAACCGTTGGCATTGACGATAGTACTCATCGGCGTGTTTGGTATATCTACATAATAGTCACTATCGCCCCAACCATAGGTGGGAGAAACAATACCATCTGGATTGTTAGTTGTTCGCGGGATAGTAGACCGCGTATTCGCCCAAGGCGCACCAACAGTCGCTAACGAACCGCCCATGTATTTGGTAAATGGCGTAGCAGCGGATGTAGCAGTACTTCCCAAAAAGCCCATACCGCCGGTAAAGTCGCTCCAAGAAAGGATTGATCCGGTGTTGTTTGGAGCGCCTGATGGGTCTGATGGAGGTCTGCTGATTGAAGCATAAGCGACGGATAATGTGCCGCTCGGTGGGGTGGATCTACTGCCACTGCGACCACTTGTTAATGTCAATCCGCCTGTACCGTTCCATTGGAGTGTTTCACCATTAGCTGATGCAGATAATAAGCCTGCTGATGTGTAGGGGAGATCTTGTACAGTTTGATCGTAGAACTGTAACCCAGATTTGGAGAGTGAAATTATAGGGTTGTAGACTTCCTTATGGCTAGCAACATCACGTCCACCTGTTGTGGCATATTCCCCTAGCTCTAAACCTTTGTCTAGAGAGAGCTCTAGTTTATCACCTGAGTAAGAAAGGCGGGAGGTATAGCTGTTAGTGTCACTCTTTGTTGATCGAGTTACAGTGGTTTTTTCAGTGGTTAGACTTTTCATTACCAAAGATTGTGCTGTATCTGTGCGAGTTTTATTCGTGCTGGTCGTTTCTTTTACTTCGACGACTTCAGGGGAAGTAGCGCCCACAACAGGAGTGGAGGTGGTCGTTGTTGTGGTGGTAGATCTGTTATCCGCCATCTCCACAGATTGTGAGGTCTCTGTGCGCGAGTGTCCTGAGGCAACCTGTGTTTCAGTTGTTACAGTGGGGTCTGTGTTGGACGCTGGGGGTACAGTAACGGTGGTCGTCGTGATGATGTTGCCGTTGGTGTCTTGTTCTTCTGAGACGACCGTGGTTTGGGTAGTGGCAAGTGCCGTTGTGGATGCGCCATTATTATTGGTAGTGGTTTTTGCTTCTTTTTCTGTGGTGGTAGTGGTGATGCCACCAGTATTGGTTAGCGCTTTTTCTACCGTTGTTTCGCTGACAGGGGTAGTGGTAGTGGCATCATCAGCTGCAGTCGTTAGCTTGTCTAGACGCTCTGTGGTAGAGGTAGCGAGGATTTTGTTATTAGCGTCTTTAGTCACCTTTATTGTTTGTGTGGTGACAGTTTTAGGATTGGCCGTATTGTCTGTAGTGACTACTGTTGTGGTGGTAGTTGTGGTGTTTGTATCCTCATTTTGTGTGGTGGTTGTTACTTGTACTGTTTTGTCAGAAACAATAGTATCACTACTGTTTTTACCTATTACTGTGTAGGTAGTAGTATTACCACTAGTATCTGTCTTTTTGGTGATGGTTGTAATACCATTAACGGTTTTTGTACCCACTTCAATAGATGCAGGCGTAGGATCTGTTAGTGTTGGTGGTGCTACCCGTTCGTCTTGAAAGCTAATACTCTTTGTGGGTTGATTGACACTATAATCACCCGATACATCCGTCACATGTGCCCATGCCGGAACACTAACCAAATCGACCAAGAATAAGGCTATTGCAGTTAATTTAAAGAGATGTTTGTTATGACTTTGTTTTGGATTAGTTGAGTTAGTTTGGCTTACTTTACATTTATTTTTAGCGAGTTCAGAAACAACGACTAATCTGCCTAAAGATTGGTTAAAAATGACTTTGAAAATTTGATTTAACATAAATCCCCCCCCCTCTTCATGAAGCTAAGTTTGCGTTACTTTACAAAAATCCTTATTTGTTTTATTGAGTTACTATTGACGAAAGAATAATTATATACAGATTGTTTTGTATTCACAATGAAAACTAACATTTTATTATGTAAAAAAAAGAAATATAAATTATGTAGTTATGAATGTCATTTTTGACAGAATTATTTCCTATGAAAATAAATAGGAAGAATTCTTGATTAGACTTTTCTTTTTGTTATTAAAACCTATCAATATTAAATAAATAAAAGGGGTATGTTATGTAAAACAGAACAAAGATATTGCCTGTAAAATAGGATGGAGTAATAAATTAAACTATTGCTTTAGCTTAATTATTCTTCATTTTTGACATTAAAATACATTTTTAATTGTTGACTGGTTTTGAATAATGATTGAATGTAAATTTATTGTTTTTTATTTGAAAAATAAATATTAATAAAAAAGGTTATTTCCAAAGAATTAGATTATTGACAAAGTGCCTTTATTTCTTGTTCTGCAATTTAATCGAAAATCAGGACACTCTGTATAATCAGTATAGCGTAGCGAATATATACATTTAGTTGTTTTTGTGTATGCGATGGATCTTTGGTTTTCTAGGTTGTGAAGAAACGGAGCCGAGGTAAATAGCAAACATAGTTACTACTGCACCACTCCATTGCACTAAATTGATAGGCTTATCAAGGACAGAATAATCGATAACTAGTGCGGCGATAGGTTCAGAGAGCAGTAATAGCCCGGTTAAAGAGAGGGAGAGTAATGGCACACAATAGGCGATCATTCCCCAAGCAAAACATTGCATAACTGCACCATAGACAAAAACCCAAAGCCAGTCCAATGGATTAGTTGGATATAGACTATTGGCATTAAAAAGTAGTGATGGTGGGATTAAAATAATGGCACCAGCAATACTAATGAGTAACATCATTGGGAAAATTGGCGTTGGTTCTACTTCATGTGTTTTGCGAATAAAGACCATAGATAACGCCAATAGTAAGCTAGAGATAATTCCTGTAGTGAAGCCCCATAATGCGTGTTCATTGTAAGCAAATTCACTACCAGTAATAAAATAAACACCAATAATTGCCAGAATTAAACTGACAAGCTGCATCATAGATTGTTTTTCTTTGAAGTAGAAAAAACTAATAGCAGCAAGGAAGAAAATTTGTAAGCTATTGAGTAGGGTTGAAATACCAGGCCCTACAG
Organism: Gallibacterium melopsittaci; assembly: GCF_042433085.1. Classification (NCBI taxonomy): domain Bacteria; kingdom Pseudomonadati; phylum Pseudomonadota; class Gammaproteobacteria; order Pasteurellales; family Pasteurellaceae; genus Gallibacterium; species Gallibacterium melopsittaci. Next base: position 56,524 of record NZ_JBHLWA010000004.1, on the reverse strand, counting down.
CATGTACGCTTTCATGCCAAAACGCGAGATCAAACGCTAAAAATACACCTGAAGTTAATGCGTAACGAATTGCTTTTTTGGATTTTGGTAAGCGTTGCTTAAAACATTTTGCCAAGATAAAAAAGATAAACGCTGCGATTAACAGACGCCAAAATGCAATAGCATAAGCACCTACTGGAACATGTGCGACAATTAAACTTCCAAGACCAAATACTACACAGCCAATAATAATTCCAGGTATCGCGACATGTTGCTTTTGCATATTTTTTTCCTATTTATTTTTTAGCGTTGTTATAGAGTTCCATTGCTTTAGGCATTAAGTTCTCTAAATGTTCTTTTCGACTTTTATCACTAGGGTGAGTCGAGAAGATAGTTGGGACTGAACCACTACCACTTAAACGTTGCATTTTATCCCATAAGTTTGGTGCGGCTTGAGGATTAAAACCAGATTGTGCACTTAACATTAAACCCACTTCATCGGCTTCACTTTCCGCACTACGAGAGAAAGGTTTCATAATACCAAGATCGGCAATACCACCGACTAAATCTTGTGATGTCCCAGCACTAATACCTTGTGAAGCTAATGCTCCCATGGCAATGGCAGCAGCAATACTCACTGCTGTTTGACGGTTAGCTTGGCTTTTTCCGTGTTCAAGTAAGGTGTGAGCCATTTCATGCCCCATCACGACGGCAATTTCATCATCAGTTAAATTTAATTTATTGACTAATCCTGTATAGAAAACCATTTTGCCACCTGGCATTGCCCAAGCATTGACTTCATTAGATTTAATAACAGAAATTTGCCAATCAAATGGTACACCTGTTTTATTGTATTGGCGTGCATAAGGTACCATTTTGTTAAAAATTTTATGTACGCGTTTTGCTGTTGGAGAAGAAGTATCTAATGTTCCTTTACTTCTTTCGGCATTAATTGCTTGTTGGTATTGGTTGGCTGAAGATTGGTTAATTGAACGAGTATCTGCACAGCTAGCTAATACGGTTGTGACAAAAAGTGCAGCAAGAATACGTTTTAATGCTGGTGAGAATGTGAACATTAATAGTTTCTCCTGTGAGTAATTAGTTGATATTTTCCAGTCAAGTATGATTTCTTTTTTTTCTATAAAGATCAATACAAATATTTAACAAATTATCGCTTTACAGAATTTAGTCGTCGATAACGAGAAGGCGTTGTTGAAAATTGTGTTTTAAATGCCTCATTAAAAGCGGTTTCTGATTGGTAACCAATTTTTTCCATAATTTGGTTAATATTGAGTTGAGTTTTATTTAATAATTTGGCTGCCATTGCGAGTTTAAATGTGCGAATTAAAGTTTGGATACCCATCCCTGTAGCTTGGTGAATTTTGCGGGCAAAGGTCGCTCTTGAAAGATACGCCATTTGTGCCAACTGTTCTGTTGTATAACTGGCAGAAAGATCTTGTAGTACTGTCGCCATTACTTTACTTAACACTGGATCAGAAAATAAACCGATGAGATTTTGTTGTTGAGGCAATTCTGTACAATGGCGTAAAGCAAATAACAGTAGTAATTCACACATCATTTTAATTGCGGTAGCACTCCCTAAATAAGGTGTTAACGCTTCTTGATGAATCAAACTCGATAGTGTTTGTAATTGTGGAATATCTTTCAGTGAAACAATAAGTGGTTCAGGAAAAAGCATTAATAAAGCACTCGCAGCAGTATTGGTTGCTTGATATCGTCCACATAACATTTGTAGTGATGGATCTGCCGAACAATTATGGCGATATAAAAGTCCATTTTGTTGTTCTATTTGTAGAGGTTGCGTGGATGGATGTGTACCAATTTGGTGCATACCGCCTTTTGTCCATAGACAAAAATCGCCAGCGTTAAGTTGATATTGTTGCTTACCAGAACGCATTTCACAGCTACCTTCTAGTAAAAGATGAAAATAAGCTGTTCCTTGTTCGGCTTGTTGATGTTCAATTAAATAAGGTGCTTTGAAACGACAAAATACATCTATCGTTGTTTTGATTTCTAATAATTCTAAGAGGTGATCAATACTATCCATAATGAGAGAATTGAGATGATAACGTTGTTTTTTGCGATTCTACCAGCTTTATTGTCTTAATTGAAATAGGCAAAATAACACACGTTTAATGAGATAAAAATTTTTATTTCCTAGGAGGAGCTTATGTTAGATTGGAAAAAATATCGTACTCAATTAATGGGCCGTTTAGGCATTTTTAGCAAACTTTCTCCAGACACAATGAAGGGATATCAAACTTTAAGTAAAGCAGGGGAAAGCAGTGTATTGGATGCTAAAACTAGAGAGTTAATTGCATTAGCCTGTGCAGTGACGACTCGTTGTGATGGTTGTATTGATGTGCATACTGATGCGGCAATTAAAGCAGGTTGTACTCAAGAAGAAATTGCAGCTGCGTTAGGGGTTGCTGTGGCAATGAATGCAGGAGCTGCAATGGTATATTCAGCACGTGTATTAGATGCGTATGATACTTTGAAAACAGAATAATGATTTTTTAGTGAGTATCAGAGAAGAATAAAAAACCGTTATATCGTGAGGTATAACGGTTTTTATAGGCTAAAAATTAATTACTTTTTCGCACGTTCAAATGAAGCTAAGATTTCTTCACGCGCTGCAGCAGCGTCTGCCCAACCATCTACTTTTACCCATTTACCAGCTTCTAATGCTTTATAGCTTTCAAAGAAGTGTTGGATTTGTGCTTTTAATAATGCTGGAATATCGTTCACATCTTTGATGTGGTCATATTCTTTTGTTAATTTGCTGTGTGGCACTGCAATCACTTTTGCATCTTGACCAGATTCATCAGTCATTTTTAAAACACCAACTGGGCGACAACGAATGACAGAACCTGGTTGTAATGGATATGGTGTTGGCACTAATACATCTACTGGGTCGCCATCTAAAGAAAGCGTATTATTGATGTAACCATAGTTCGCTGGATAGAACATTGCCGTTGCCATAAAACGGTCAACGAATAATGCACCAGTTTCTTTATCAACTTCATATTTAATTGGATCTGAGTTTGCTGGAATTTCAATTACTACATAAATATCATCTGGTAATTCTTTACCAGCAGGTACGTTTTTTAAACCCATTGTCTATTCCTTCTAATAAAAAAATTAAGTAAAAAACCGTGCGATTATAGCCCTATTTATTGCAAATTGTCGAGAATTAGCTAGCTAATAGCCCCATTCCATATTGGAACAATCCCCAAGCAATCATTAACATAATTGCACCAATCACAAAATCTAATACACGCCAAGTAAAGGGTTTTTTAAATAGTGGGATGAGGAAACGAGTTCCATAAGCTAAACTGAAAAACCAAGTGGCAGAAACACAAAGTCCACCGATTAAAAAAGCGATTTTTTCTTGCCACGCTAATGTACCCGCAATACCACCAATAATGACCACAGTATCAAGGTAAACATGTGGATTGAGTAAAGTGACACTTAATGTCAATAAAATTGTTTTGGTCAGTGAAGCGGTATTGGTGCCAGATTCAAGCTGTAAACTTGCGTTACCTCGATAAGCACTTCGCCACGCACGTAATCCATAAACGGCTAAAAAACCTGCACCAACAAAGGCTAATGTAACCGCAGCAATATGGTTATGGCTAATAAATGAGCCTAAACCTAACACGCCAAGACAAAATAGCACCACATCACATAAAAAACAGATCAATGCAACAGCAAAAATATGTTGTCTTAATAAGCCTTGTTTTAACACAAAGGCATTTTGTGCTCCGATCGCAACAATTAAACTACCTGTGACAAAGACACCGTGTAAAAAAGCATTCATTAGGATTCCTGATAAAGATTAATTGCACCTTGATAACCAAGTTGACGCCAAGCCTCATATACCGTTACTGCCACGGAATTTGATAAATTCATACTACGACTATTCGCACACATTGGAATTCGAATTTTTTGCTCAATCGGCATAGTATTTAAGATATCCATTGGAATACCTCTGGTTTCTGGTCCAAACATTAAATAATCACCGAGTTCAAATTGTACTTGGCTGTGTGCAGGGCCACCTTTGGTCGTCAACGCAAATAAGCGTTTTGGTTTTTCTGTCGCCCAAAATTCGGCATAGTTTTGGTGATGTTTAATCGTAGTGAACTCGTGGTAATCCAAGCCAGAACGGCGTAATTTTTTATCATCCCATTGGAAGCCAAGTGGATGAATGAGATGTAAACGGAAGCCACAATTAGCACAAAGACGAATAATATTTCCTGTATTTTGTGGGATTTCAGGTTCGTAAAGGACAATATCTAACATAATTTTTTAAATGGTGTAGTAAATAAAAACGTCATATTTTTCTACTTCTCCACCTTATTGGCAACAACTTAGGTGGTAATTTTATTTATACCACCTAAGTAAATGGAGAAATTATGCACAAAAATGTTGGACTAATTTTTTCAATAAATCTCGTGTTGGCTGAATAAATTCTGCAGCTAAAAACTCATCAGGTTGATGTGCTTGTTCGATAGAACCAGGGCCTAACACTAATGTAGGACAAAGCTGTTGGATAAATGGTGCTTCAGTACAGTAATTTGCTGAAACACAAGGTTTACCTAATAGTTTTTCGACCACCGCAACAATTTCTGCTGTGTGAGAGCACTCATAACCTGGAATACCATCGTGTAGATGTTTCACTTGAATGAGATCACCATATTGTTCAAAGAGTGGTTGCAATTTTTCTTGAATCATTTCATCTAATGATTCTAATCCCATATTCGGTAGTGGACGAATATCAAATTGTAATTCACAACATCCACAGATTCGGTTTACTGCATCACCACCATGAATTGAACCAAAGTTCATTGTTGGATAAGGGACGGCAAAGAAATCATTATGGAATTTTGTTTTTAATTCATTGCGTAATTGCATTAAATGGGTAGTGGCTTGATGCATAATTTCAATCGCATTAATTCCTTTATCTGGATCACTGGAGTGACCAGAACGTCCAATTACGGTAACTGCATCACCAAAATGTCCTTTATGTGCCCGCACTGGTTGTAGGGAAGTTGGCTCACCAATAATGGCGCAATCAGGGCGAATCTCGGCGTGTTGTGCAAAGGTTCTTGCTCCTAACATAGTGGTTTCTTCATCGGCCGTCGCTAAAATGCGTAATGGTTTTTGTAATTTGGTTAAATCCATTGTACGCAAGGTATCTACAATAAAAGCAAAGAAGCCTTTCATATCGGCTGAACCTAAACCATAAAAACACCCTTCTTTTTCGGTTAATTTAAAGGGATCAAATTGCCAACCTCCTGCGTCAAAAGGGACGGTATCGGTATGACCTGCTAACAATAAACCACCTTCGCCACTGCCATAAGTTGCTAACAAATTGTATTTATTGTTAGAACCTTTAATTGGCAAAATATCTACTTTAAAACCAAGATCTGTTAGCCAGTTAGCTAATTTTTCGATTAAAGGTTTATTACTATGATCTAATTGAGGATTATCTGTACTACTAATGGTTGGGATTTCGATAAGTTGTGAATATAAAGAGAGAAAATCTGGAAGATTTGCCATAAGTACCTCAAAATAAACATTGATTTAAATAAAATAATTATGCAAAATATTAGCATAATTAATCACTATTTTTATCTGTTATGCTAAAAACACTTATCATCGGTGCGAGTGGCTACACAGGTGCAGAACTCGCAAAAATTCTTACCAAACACCCTAATTTTGAACTCTGTGGGCTATATGTTTCGGCAAATAGTCTGGATAAAGATAAACCTATTTCTGAGATTTATCCACAACTAAAAAGTCTTGTTGAACTCCCACTCCAACCTTTACCAGACGATCTAAACTCATTAGCTAAAACAGCAGATTGTGTCTTTCTAGCTACGGCACATGAAGTAAGCCATCAACTTGCACCAATTTTCTTAGCAAATCAATGCAAAGTGTTCGATCTTTCTGGCGCCTATCGTGTTAATCAAGCTGAGTTTTATACAAAATATTATGGCTTTGAGCATCAATACCCTGATTTATTAGCAAAGGCGGTTTATGGATTAGCTGAATGGAATGAAGCCAAAATCAAACAATCAGATTTAATCGCTGTGGCAGGCTGTTATCCTACGGTTTCACAACTTTGTCTAAAACCTTTAATTATCAATGATTTATTAGATGAGGGACAACTCCCCGTCATTAATGCAGTGAGTGGGGTAAGTGGTGCAGGTCGTAAAGCAAGTTTAACCACGAGTTTCTGTGAAGTGAGTTTAAATCCTTATGGTGTATTCACTCATCGTCATCAACCAGAAATTGCCACTCATCTTGGACGTGAAGTCATTTTCACCCCGCATTTAGGTAATTTTAAACGTGGAATTTTGGCAACCATTACTGCAAAATTAAAAGCAGGAATAACAGCAGAACAAGTTCAAGCTGCCTTTACACAGGCCTATCAAGATAAACCTTTGGTTAGATTGTATGAGCAAGGTTTCCCAAGCATTAAAGCGGTTGAATTTACCCCATATTGCGATATTGCATTTGCAATTAAAGATCAACATATTATTGTCGTTGGTGCAGAGGATAATTTATTGAAAGGTGCAGCAGCACAAGCGGTACAATGTGCCAATATTCGTTATGGCTTTGACCCGATTTTAGGATTAATTTAATGATGAAACCGTTAATTATTAAAGTGGGTGGTGCATTATTAGATACCCCACAAGCAATGCAGAATTTAGTCACTACACTAGCCGAATTTAAGCAAACACAACAACGAGATATTGTCATTGTGCATGGTGGGGGCTGTATCGTTGATGAATTAATGCAACGTTTGCAACTGCCAGTACGCAAAAAGCAAGGATTACGCATTACTCCACCTGATCAAGTAGAAATTATTACTGGTGCATTAGCAGGTATCGCTAACAAAAAATTAGTTGCTACTGCAAAAGTCGCTGGATTAAATGCAGTTGGGTTCAGTTTAGGCGATGGTGATTTAACTGTAGCAACACAGCTCGATCCTGAGTTAGGTCATGTCGCAAACGTCGCACCTGCACAACAAACATTATTAACCAGTTTATTGCAAAGTGGATTTTTACCGATTATCAGTTCGATTGCGATTGATGAAAAAGGACGATTAATGAATGTGAATGCCGATCAAGCAGCAACGGCAATTGCGACACTATTGCAAGGTGAATTAGTTATGTTGTCTGATGTTGATGGTGTTTTAGATAAACAAAAAAATCTAATTCCAGCGTTAAATTCATCACAAATTCAACAATTAATAGATGATCAAGTTATTACAGATGGTATGATTGTCAAAGTCAAAGCAGCATTAGTTGCTGCACAAGCATTAAACCAACCTGTGGAAATTGCAAATTGGAAAAAAACAGATAAGTTAGCCGATTTATTCGCAGGTCAGCGTATTGGTACAAGAATCCAGCCTTAATTTTAGAGGCTTTTGTTTAATTTAATTCCGCCTTTTATGGGCGGATTCATTTTTTATTGAGGTAATTATGGCACTTTGGGGCGGTCGCTTTACTCAAGCGGCGGATCAACGTTTTAAAACCTTTAATGATTCATTACGTTTTGACTATCGTTTAGCACAACAAGATATTGACGGCTCAATTGGTTGGTCGAAAGCATTAGTGAATGTAAATGTTTTTACTGCAGCAGAGCAAAAGCAAGTTGAAGCTGCATTACTTGAATTAAAAGAGTTAGTTACAAATAATCCAGAAATTATTTTACAAGATGATGCGGAAGACATTCATAGCTGGGTTGAAAGTAAACTGATTGAGAAAGTTGGCGATTTAGGTAAAAAATTGCACACTGGCCGTAGCCGTAATGACCAAGTTGCCTTAGATATTAAATTATGGTGTAAACAAGAGATTACCTCATTACAACAAGCGATTCGTCATCTGCAAAGTCAGCTTATTTTTACTGCAGAAAATAACCAAAATACCGTGATGCCAGGCTATACCCATTTACAACGGGCTCAGCCAATTTCATTTGCACATTGGTGTATGGCTTATTTTGAAATGTTAGAACGTGATTTTTCTCGCTTAGCCGATGCGTATCGCCGTTTAGATACCTGTCCTTTAGGTTCTGGGGCATTAGCAGGTACGGCTTATGCAGTGGATCGTGAACAATTAGCCCAAGACCTTGGCTTTACTCGTGCAACACGCAATAGTTTAGACAGTGTTTCTGATCGTGATCACATCATTGAATTGCTCGCTACCGCATCATTAAGTATGGTACATCTTTCTCGCTATGCAGAAGATTTAATTATTTTTAATAGCGGTGAAGCTAACTTCTTAGAATTATCCGATCGTGTTACATCAGGTTCTTCTTTAATGCCACAAAAGAAAAACCCTGATGCGTGCGAATTAATTCGTGGTAAAGCAGGACGTGTCATTGGTGCGTTAAATGGCATGTTAGTTACCGTAAAAGGTTTACCTCTAGCGTATAACAAAGATATGCAAGAGGATAAAGAGGGCATTTTTGATGCGTTAGATACATGGCACGCTTGTTTAGATATGGCAGCTTTAGTATTAGAAGATATTAAAGTTCATCATGAAAAAACACGTAATGCGGCGCTTAAAGGTTATTCAAATGCCACTGAATTAGCAGACTATTTAGTCGCAAAAGGTGTTCCATTCCGTGATTCACACCATATTGTTGGCGAAGCGGTGGTCTATGCAATTAGCAAATCTAAGGCGTTAGAAGAGTTACGTGTTGACGAATTTAAACGTTTTAGTGATGTAATTAGTGAAGATGTTTATGCCATCTTGTCATTAGAATCTTGCTTGAATAAACGCTGTGCGAAAGGTGGGGTTTCACCACAACGTGTTGCGGAAGCGATTGCCGAAGCGAAGCAGTTGATTAAATAACTATTTGTTGTAGATGTTGCTTAGTGTCCATCAACACTAAGCAATATTTTTCAATCCTGACAAGCCTCAACTACTTTCTCGCGTAACCATTGAAATGCTGGATCACGATGGGTACGTTCGTGCCAAACTAGCATCTTTGAAAATCCTTGGATTTCTAGTGGTGGTTCAAATAATTTAATTCGGTCAAGATTCGTTACTAGGCGTTTGGGAACTACGGCAAGTAAATCGCTATGCTGTAATATTTCAGGTAATACAATAAAATTTTGAACGGATAGTACGACATTTCTTTTTAAACCTAATTTTGTAAGCGCTTCATCCGTAATACCAGTAAAATGACCGCCATAATAAGAAACCAAGGCTTGATCTAATTGACAAAACTGTTTAAGAGAAAGTTTTGATTGCTTGGCAATAGGGTGATCGCTACGCACAGCACAGACATATTGTTCATCATATAAATGTTTAGCATAAACATCAGGTGCTTTAAAATCAGGCGTAACAATAGCAAAATCAATAATATTTTGTTCTAACTGTTTTTGAACTGAGCTATCAAGAATAGCTAATACTGCAACCTTAATATTAGGTGCTTGTTGTTTGAGTAACTGTAAGAATGGAACGATTACTGCACGCATTGAATAATCGGTACAAACAAATCGTACTGTCATTTCTGCTGTTTTAGGATCAAAATTGGTTGGCTGTAGTAATAATTCTGCTTCAGATAAAATATTTTTCACCTTAGGTGCTAATTCTAATGCTCGATTGGTTGGCTGTACGCCTCTCTGGACTCTAACAAATAGTGGATCATCAAAACTTTCCCGTAAACGCATTAATGCTCCACTCATTGCTGGCTGGGTTACAGATAATTTTTGTGCTGCTTTACTTACACTTTTTTCTTCAATTAAGGTATTAAACACTTTAAGTAGATTCAAATCGAGTGTTCGCAAATTTTTCATTATGACCTCTTAATCACTATCGTTAATATCATTAGAAGTGATACTAAATATATTGAGAACTAATTTAACTTGTATTTTAGGCTTGATTATACTGAGCAAAGCATAGATTAGTTTTAGCTAGAAAAGGAGTTTTATGCAAAATTCAATTAATTGGCCAAAAGATTATACACCTGGTTTTACCGATAACTTCTCTTCAAATGAAGTGATTGTTGCTGGGTTGAGTACGGCTGATGTTTGGCAATATTTAAATGATAGTAAATACTGGCCTCAGTATTACAGCAATATTGCTGATATTCGTTTTTATAATGATTATCAAGGTACAACTCTCTATCCTAATGCACGTTTTTTCTTTAAAACATTTGGTTTTCCGATTGAAGCGGAAATTACTGAATATGTTGAACCAAGAGCAGGTCAACCAGCACGTATCTCGTGGCACGGTTGGGCAGGTACAGAAGGCGAAGATGATCGTTTAGATGTGATTCATGCGTGGTTAATCGAGAATTTAGAGGGTGGACGAGTTCGTATTCTGACGCAAGAATCCCAAAAAGGAAAACCTGCTCAAGAATTAGCTACTACTGTACCAAATCCAATGATTAATGGACATCAAGAGTGGCTAGATGGCATTGTGCGTAGTGCAAAAACAATTAAAAATTAGTAAAAAGAGAGTTTTTAATAAATTAATATCAACGATATAAAGGAGGTAAGTATAAATAGAGCATCATTAAATAATAAAAATTAGATTACTCATTCATTCTGTGTTTAAGTGGCAGCTATTTTTTTTAGGGAAAATAGCTGTTTATTTTTAAAAGTATTCAATATCAATATTATTTAAAGGGACTAATATAGAATGAAGGAGAGTTGATACTTTAATAGCTGGCGGAAGGTCATGGGAGTTGAACCCACCCAAGACTGCTGGCAGCCTTAACAGGATTTGAAGTCCTGCCGCCTCACCGGAAACGACGACCTTCCATAAATGATGATTTTTAAATGATACCCTACATAAATCAGGATATGGCATAAAAAGCGGGTTCATTTTACTGAATTTTTTCGATAAAAACAGTATTATTTATCGCACACTTCATTATTAGGAATTCGTTATGTCTGCGTTGTATCGCCAACTTCCAGCTATTGACCGTTTATTAAAAACAGAATTAGGTTCAGATTTAGTCGTTACCTTTGGGCATAGTGCCGTGGTACAAATGATGCGTGAACAGTTACAACTCGCACGTGATTTCATTAAACAACAGCAGCAATTACCGCATTTCTGTCAGACAGACACAGATTTTATTCAATATATTGAGCAACAACTACAACAGCAACGCCAAGTTAAGATCCAGCCAGTACATAATCTTACTGGTACGGTGTTGCATACGAATCTTGGACGTGCAATTTGGGCAGAAACGGCACAACAAGCGGCATTACACGCTATGCAACAAAATGTTGCACTTGAATTTGATTTAGCCCAAGGGAAACGTGGACATCGTGATCAAGCGATTAGTGAGTTAATCGCTCGCTTAACTGGCGCAGAAGCGGCTTGTGTGGTCAATAATAATGCCGCTGCGGTGTTATTAATGTTAGCCACTTTTGCACAAGGCAAAGAAGTGATTATCTCTCGTGGTGAACTGATTGAAATAGGTGGTGCATTCCGTATTCCCGATATTATGGCGCAAGCTGGTTGTAAATTAGTCGAGATTGGTACGACTAACCGCACCCATTTACGTGATTATGCACAAGCAATTAATGAAAATACGGCGTTATTATTAAAAGTACATAGTAGCAACTATCAAATTATGGGTTTTACTGCGAGTGTCAGTGAAGAAGAATTAGTTGAACTTGGACGAGAAAAAAATATTCCCGTTATTACGGATTTAGGCAGTGGTGCATTAATTGATTTTCGCCAATATGGCTTACCTTGCGAACCACAAGTTCAAGCAAAAGTTGCGGCGGGCGTAGATTTAATCTCTTTTTCTGGCGATAAATTATTGGGTGGTCCACAAGTAGGTATTATTGTTGGGAAGCAAGCATTAATCGATCAATTACAACACCATCCTCTCAAACGTGTCTTACGTTGCGATAAAGTGATTTTGAGCGGTTTAGAAGCAACATTGCGTCTTTATTTAGAACCTGAAAATTTGACGCACACCTTACCAACGTTGCACGCCTTAACTCAAGATCTCACTACTCTCCAGCAACAAGCAGAACAATTACAACAAGCATTACAACACAAGCTCGCAGCAGGCTTTATCATTCAAGTGGAAACAAGTTATGCACAAATTGGTAGTGGTTCACAACCTACTGCAAAAATCCCTTCTTGTGCAGTAACGTTACAAGCAAAAAGTGGTAAAGCTGAGGATCTCTATCGCTTAGTCGCCCAATTTAAAGCCTTATCACAACCGATTATTGGCAGAATTGAAGCAGATAAAATTTGGCTAGATTTACGTAGCGTTGCCAATTTAGCAACACTTTTAACAACGGTGAACGAATTATGATTATTGTTACAGCAGGTCATGTTGATCACGGAAAAACTACCCTATTACAAGCCTTAACAGGCACGAATGCTGATCGCTTACCAGAAGAAAAAAAACGAGGTATGACAATCGATCTGGGTTATGCTTATTTACCAATAGAGGATAAGGTATTAGGGTTTATTGATGTGCCTGGACACGAAAAATTTCTCTCCAATATGTTAGCTGGCTTAGGTGGTGTCGATTATGCCATGTTAATGGTGGCAGCAGATGAGGGCATCAAACCTCAAACGATTGAACATCTTAATATTTTAAAACTCCTACAATTTAAACAAATCATCTTAGTGATCACTAAAGCCGATCGTGTTGAATCATTTCAACTCTCACAATTATTACAACAGATCGAGCAGCAATATCCGTTTTTATTACAAACGCCTTATTTCATTACCTCTGCCACAACAGGGGAAGGTATTGATAAATTGCGTCATTATCTTAGCCAATTAACCAATGTAGCAACACAAGATAAACCTTTCCGTTATGCGATTGACCGAGTATTTAATGTAAAAGGTTCAGGATTGGTGGTTACGGGAACGGTTTTTAGTGGCAAGGTAAAAGTTGGTGATGAAGTTTATCTTTCTGCAACGCAACAAACGGTTCGAATCAAAGGGATCCATGCACAAAATCAACCAGCAGAACAAGGGATTGCAGGGCAACGAGTCGCTTTAAATTTAGCGACAGAATTGGATAAAGAAGCGATAACACGAGGGGATTGGTTAAGTGGGTTAACAACATGTTATGCGACAGACAGAATAACTGTTACCCTACAAACTGCGCAACCAATTAACGATAATCAAGCTGTTCATATTTATCATGCAGCACGTCATACGATAGGGAAATTGTCGGTATTAGTGCGCTTACCTGAAACCATCTTAGCCGAAGTTACCTTGGAACAGCCTTTATTTATGGCGGTAGAAGACAAATTGATTTTACGTAATGGTGATGATCAACAAACCTTGGCGGGTGCAAAGGTTTTAGAAATCAACTCGCCAAAACGTTATAAACGCACGCCAGAACGTTTTGCCTATTTACAAAAATTATTAATGAGTTCAAACGCAGGGCAGAGAATTGGTCATTATTTACAGCAACAAGCCTTGCCAGTAGCACAAATTCAATGGATAGAACAATTAACTGCCGAGCAGCTTGCACAATTACAGCAACAAGAAAAGTTACAGAGCTATCGTGAATGGATTTATTCTTCCAATTACCAACAGTATCAACAAAAATTAATGCTTTCCGCATTAGCGACATTCCACCAGCAACATCAAGATCAGTTAGGTGTAAGTAAAGCACGTTTATGGCGAATGTCAGTGTTAACGCAACCTATGCCATTAATGTTCCATTTTATTGAACAGTTAATTGCTGCCAAACAGCTGCGTCAAACGAATGGATGGTTACATCTACCAGAACATCAAATTACCTTCTCTGCAGCAGAAGAGGTATTATGGAAAGCGGTAGCAGCTGAATTTGCCAAAACCAATCAACCCATCTGGGTACGAGATATGGCAACAACGTTGGCGATTGATGAAGATGAAATGCGCCGTTTTATGTATAAAGCGGGCAAAATGGGGTTACTAATGCCGATTGTTAAGGATAGATTTTTCCGTCAAGAAGATATCCAACAATTTGCTGCATGGCTAAAACAATATCTCTTACAACATGGAGAAATCTCAGTGAATGAGGTGCGTGATCATTTCCAATTTGGGCGCAAACTAACGGTACAATTAATCGAATACTTTGATCGCTCAGGTTTTTTACGCCGTAAAGGAAATGTGCATCTATTGCGTGATCAGGATTCATTTATGTGATAGGGATAGATATTCTAGAATATTAAAAATATTGGCTTAATGAGCTTATACATTAAGCCTTTTATTTTATCTGTTATTGTGGTGTAACTAAGAGATCATCTTTGATGACAAATGCAAATTCGCTGCCTTTCCCGACTTCACTTTGAATTTCTAACACGGTGTGATGTTGCTCTAAGGCGTGTTTCACGATTGCCAAACCTAAACCACTGCCGCCCGTTTTATTACTGCGAGATTCATCAACGCGATAAAAACGTTCGGTTAAATGGACGAGATGTTGGGTTTCGATACCGATACCGTCATCTTGGACGCTAAAACGGACACCTTGTTTACATGGATGTAAGTTGATATGAATCGTTGCTTGATCACCTGCATGACGAATAGCGTTATAAATAAGGTTGGATACCGCACTTTGTAATTGATGTTCATCGCCCATAATTTTGATGTTAGGTGTGACATCAAAAATAATGTGTTGCTGTTCGTGGTTGATAATGTCGGTATTCTTTTGGAAAGAGAGGACTAATTGCGAGAGATCGACAACTTCGTGTTCGGCATTATTAATATTCTCAATTTTAGCGAGTAAAGAGAGTTGTTGTAGTAAATTCGCCATCCGTTGACTTTGTTCTTTCATCGCTTCAATCGCTTTTTGTTGCAGTAATGGATTATCAAGGTCACAATCTAACATTTCTAAATAGCCTTGCAGCACAGTTAATGGTGTGCGTAATTCATGGTTCATATTGGCAAGAAAGGTTTGACGTGAATGCATCAAGCGAATAAAGGAGGTCACATCTCGTGCCACAATCAAATAGGATTCACTATCGTAACTATTGAGGTTAAATTCGATATAACGTTTGTTGTGTGTTAATAAAACGAGTGGACGATTGCGTTTACTTAAGCGAGGTTGGCTAAAGTAGTGTTTAAATTCTGGGTAGAAGATCACTTTAAAGATGTTCTTGTCACTTTTTTTATCCCAAACAAACTCAAACATCTCTTGTGCGACTTGGTTACACCAAGAGATATCGCCGTTATGTTCACAAATAATAATTGCATCAGGTAGATATTGAATATTTTTATTTAATTTAGAGAGTAAGCGTAAGGTTTTGATTTTCTCTTTGCGTGAACGTTGATTGTAATAGGCTGCCGTTTGTGAAATATGTTCAATCGCAGTGAGTTTTTTAAGCTGTTTTGAAGGTTTATTAGGATTGAGTAATTCTAATAAGCGGAATTCATTGTAGTGATGCCAGATTAATAGCAGGATTAAAAAAATAATGAGCCAAAAATAGAAGTTTTCCGAAAATAAACTAAAAATAAAGGCAGTAAAGACGACCAGTAATGTTTCAAGAATCAGATGTTTAAGCGAGATATTTAGCTTCATTCAATTTAATCCTGAAAATGGTTAGAGAAACGGTAACCGAAACCTCGAACCGTTTGAACATAGCGATCACATTGATATGGTTCCAAGCTACGCCGTAAACGGCGGATATAGGAATCAACGGTACGATCTTCGACATAAATATCGTTGCCCCAGATAAAGTCTAGGAGTTGTTCTCGTGAATAGACTTTTTCTGGATGTGTCATAAAGAAATGCAATAAACGGTATTCAGTTGCACTTAACTCAATAAGCTGATCATCGTAGGTGACACGTTGTGCTTTTTCATCGAGTAGCAGATTATCCATACTAATAAGATGACTTGGTGGATCATAACTACGTCGCCACAATGCCTCAATGCGGGCAAGGAGAATTTTTGGGGAAAAGGGTTTAGTTATGTAGTCGTCGGCACCTGCATTTAAACAGGTAATACAATCCTCTTCTGCACTGCGTGCGGTTAGCATAATAATTGGGATTTTTGCGGTTTCTTCCTGTTTTTTGAGATAGTCAATAAACATAATGCCAGGACGACCAGGAAGCATCCAATCTAACAGGATTAATTCGGGATTTTCTGCCATTTTGTTGACAGCACTTTGGTAATCTTCTGCTTCAATAACTTCATATTGTTGCTTCATAAGATAGAGCGCAATCATTTCACGGATCGCACGTTCGTCTTCTACTACTAAAATTTTTCCAGCCATAGTGATATCGTTGAGTGTAAATGTCGGATGGGTATCCGACATTGCTGCAATTATGTACAAAAATTGTTTATCAGCCCATTTTACCTTTAATGTAATCTTCTGTCCGTTGATATTTCGGTTTATCAAAGATTTTCTGGGTTTCGTCAAACTCCACTAATTCACCAAGGTACATATACGCCGTGTAATCAGAACAACGGGCAGCTTGTTGCATATTATGCGTCACAATTACCACGGTGTAATCGTGTTTCAATTCGGTAATTAACTCTTCAATTTTCATCGTCGAAATTGGGTCAAGCGCAGAACAAGGCTCATCGAGTAATAATACTTCAGGTTTTACGGCAATGCCTCGTGCGATACATAAGCGTTGTTGTTGACCGCCAGAAAGACTATCACCACTTTGGTTAAGTTTATCTTTAACTTCATTCCATAGTGCAGCTTTGGTCAATGCCCATTCAACACGATCATTTAATTCTGATTTTGGCAGCTTCTCAAATAAGCGAATTCCAAATGCAACGTTATCATAAATCGACATCGGGAATGGTGTCGGTTTTTGGAAAACCATACCGACTTTAGAACGAATAATGGCAATATCAATATCGGTAGTTAATAGGTTTTCTTTATCTAAGTTAATTTCTCCCGTCGCATATTGGTTCGGATAGAGTTCAAACATACGGTTAAAAGTACGCAATAGCGTTGATTTGCCACAACCTGATGGACCAATAAAAGCGGTGACTTTATTTTTGGCGATTTGCATATTGATATTTTTTAGTGCGTGGAAATCACCATAGTAGAAATTAAGATTATTGATGGTTAGTTTTGCTTCTACATTGTTCGGTAATTGATTCATAAGTAGTTATCCTTGTTTATTATGTTTCTTTGAGCAAGTACGGGTGATGATATTGAGCGATAACACAAATAAAGTAATTAAGGTTGCGCCTGCCCACGCTAAATTATTCCAGTCTTCAAATGGACTGGCTGCATATTGGTAAATGACAACAGGTAAGTTAGCCATTGGGGCATTCATATCAAATGAGGTAAATTGATTAGAGAGTGCCGTAAAGAGTAATGGGGCGGTTTCACCAGAAATTCGAGCCACAGAGAGTAATACTCCTGTTAAAATCCCAGAACGTGCAGCACGATAACAGATCATGGTGATGACTCGCCATTGTGGACAACCTAAAGCTGCAGCGGCTTCACGTAAATTATTTGGTACTAAATTCAGCATACTATCCGTTGTTCTTACCACAACAGGAATGACTAACATCGCTAATGCTAATGAACCTGCCCAACCTGAAAAGTGTTTCACTTGGGAAACATAGATGGCATAGATAAATAACCCGATAATAATTGATGGTGCAGATAAGAGAATATCGTTGAGAAATCGGGTGATTTTAGCGATTCGGGTATAACGTCCATATTCACTAAGATAGGTTCCTGCCAGAATACCAACTGGAGTGGCAATTAAGGTGGCCACTGCAACCATTAAAATAGAACCGATAATGGCGTTAATTAAACCACCTGATTCATTTGGGGCTGGAGTTGGCTTAATAAAAAGTTCAAGTGATAACGCTGGTACGCCCTTTAAGATTAGCGTTGATAAAATCCATACTAACCAAAATAAGCCAAAAACAACTGCTAGATAAGCCAACCCTAGCATAAAACAATTTTTAATTTTACGTTGATAGAAACGTTGATTTTGGTGCTGTTTCATTATTTTCTTCCCTCATTTTTTGTCATACGCATGACTAATAGACGTGCGCCAGCAAGGACGATAGTAGTGATTAGGAAGAGGATTAAGCCTAATTCCATTAAGGAGGATTTTTGTAAACCGCCTGCTTCGTTAAATTCATTTGCAATGGCAGAAGCGATAGACGTGGATGGAGAGAAAATGGAATCTGGTAATTGGAAGGCATTCCCAATGACAAAGGTCACTGCCATTGTTTCCCCTAATGCACGACCAAGACCTAACATAATACTGCCGATAACGCCTGTTTTGGTGTAAGGTAGAATGACTTTCCAAACGACTTCCCATGTAGTAGAACCTAAACCATACGCAGATTCTTTTAACATCGGTGGCACGACACTAAAAACATCACGCATCACAGAAGCGATGAATGGAATAATCATAATGCCTAGTACTAAGCCAGCTGTAAATAAACCAATACCGAATGGTGCGCCCGCAAATAAGATACCAACAAAGGGCAAATCGCCTAAACATTCAATTAAATAAGGTTGTACATATTCTTGAAATAATGGGACAAAAACAAATAATCCCCACATCCCGTAAATAATAGAGGGAATCGCAGCAAGCATTTCTACGGCAGTCCCGATAGGGCGTTTTAACCATTCTGGCGAGAGTTCGGTTAAAAAGGTGGCAATACCGAATGAAATAGGGACTGCAATTAGGAGAGCGATTCCCGCAGAGATAAGTGTTCCAATAATGGGTACTAATGCACCGTAATGTTCTTGTACTGGATCCCAGTCATTTGTCCAAAGAAATTTAAGATGGAATTTGCTGATCGAATCCCAACTTCCCACGATTAATGAGATTAAAATGGCACTTAACACTGCAAACACGAGAAGTGCAAAAAAACGTGTAGTATATTTAAACGCCCTTTCTAACCAGGCATGATTTAAACATTTATTATCTAATTTATGCATCGTATCGATCTCGATGTGTTGTAAGTAAAGACTGCAAACCATCCATGGTTCACAGTCTTTGGGGGTATAGCTAATTTATTATTAGTACAATGATTTACCTTGTGCGTCTTTTACATCTGAACTCCAGCGAGCTTTGATTTGTGAAACTACACTGTCAGGTAATGGCACATAATCTAGTTGTAATGCAGCATCTTTCCCGTTTTTGAATGCCCAATCGAAGAATTTGAATACGTTTTTAGTATTTTCTGCATTCACTGCATTTTTGTGTAATAAGATGAAACTTGCTGCAGTAATTGGCCAAGATTGATCACCTGGTTCGTTAGTTAAGACCACGCCCATACCTGGGGCACTGTTCCAATCCGCATTGGCAGCAGCAGCCATAAAGCTGTCGCGTGATGGTTGCACAAATTTACCAGCGGCATTTTGGAGAGATACCCAAGCAAGTTGATTTTGTTTTGCATAAGCGTATTCAACATAACCAATAGAATATTTTAATTGTTTAACGTAAGCTGCAACGCCTTCGTTACCTTTTCCACCTTGACCGACTGGCCATTTAACAGATTTACCTTCGCCCACTTTTTCTTTCCATTCTGGAGAAACTTTAGAGAGGTAGTTAGTCCAACCAAAGGTTGTACCAGAACCGTCAGAACGGCGGACGACTAAGATATTTTTTTCAGGCAATTTTTTGCCTTTATTCAATGCAACAATCGCAGGGTCATTCCATTTGGTGATTTTGCCTAAGAAAATATCAGCCAATACTGGGCCTGAAAGTTGTAATTCACCTGCTTTTACTTCAGGAATATTTACTACTGGAACAGTTCCGCCGATAATCGCTGGGAATTGTAATAATTGATGTTGTTCTAATGCGTCTGGTTTCATTGGGTCATCTGATGCACCAAAATCAATTGTTTTGGCAATGATTTGTTGTTGACCACCACCTGAACCGATAGATTGATAGTTAACTTTATTTCCTGTTTCTTTTTCGTAAAGTCCAGCCCATTTTGCATAAATTGGGTAAGGGAATGAAGCGCCTGCACCTGTGATTTCAGAAGCATTCGCTTGAGAAAGGATTGGTAATGAAACGGCTAAAACGGCAAGTTGTTTAAGCACTTTAGATAGCATATTTTTCTCCTCATTAGGTAATTAACTTTCTACGGCGAGCAGTTTAATCAGCAAATATGACAGAATGATGACAATTACGAAAAAATGTGAGGAGAAGAGAGAAAAAATAAGCCCACAATATAAACGGCAAATGTGGGCCTATTTCAGGGGGTTAGATTTAGATTAGAACGTTACCGCATTTCTTAATTTTTTCAATGCGTTGTTTTCTAATTGTCTAATACGTTCAGCAGATACACCGTAGTGATCAGCTAATTCTTGTAAAGTTGCTTTATTGTCGTCTAACCAGCGAGTTTGAATGATATGACGACTTCTATCATCTAATTGCTCAAGTGCTTCAGAGAGCTGTTCCGTTGCTTGACTTTCAAAGTTTTCATCTTCTAGGTCAGCTGCAAAGTTAGAACTTTTATCTTCTAAATACAGTGCTGGTGCATACGCATCTTCGGCATCATCAACTGGCAAATCATATGCCATATCGATACCACTCATACGTGATTCCATTTCTTGGACATCTTCTGGCGATACACCAAGTTCATTTGCAACCATATCAACTTCACTTGCGTTAAACCAACCTAAACGTTGTTTGGTTTTACGTAGATTAAAGAATAATTTGCGTTGTGCTTTGGTTGTTGCAACTTTCACAATACGCCAGTTACGTAATACATATTCGTGAATCTCAGCTTTGATCCAATGAACCGCAAACGAAACTAGACGCACACCAACTTCTGGGTTAAAACGTTTAACCGCTTTCATTAAACCAATATTACCTTCTTGGATTAAATCGGCTTGTGGTAAACCATAACCTGAATAGCCACGTGCGACATGAATTACAAAACGTAAGTGAGATAGAACTAATTTTTTAGCTGCATCAACGTCTTGATGGTAATACAAACGTTCTGCAAGCTCCTTTTCTTCTTCTGCGGTCAGCATCGGATATTCGTTTGCTGCTCGGATGTAAGCCTCTAAACTACCTTGTGGAACAAGCATCATGCTTTGCATTTCTTTTGTCATTATTACCTTCTTAATTAAATAATTCGTTACCGTTATAGCACAGTTACAATCTAATGTAAAAAAAGCGTGCTTTTGGAACGCTGCTTCGACACATTATAATGCAAAAAGTTTCATATGGATCTGAAAAGATCACAATTTTTCTAAATTTGCTAATTTTGCAATCAGCCATTTGATCCCTAAATTTTGGAAGGCGACTTGTAAGCGAACATTTTGATCGCTACCCTCTACATTGATCACCGTACCATAACCAAATTTTGCGTGTTTCACTTTTTGTCCCATTTTCCATTCTTGATTGTTTAATAATGGCTTCGCAGAACCGACGGCTTCACGGTTAATCGCACGAGTTACCGTACCACGCAAACGGATCTCTTGAATATTTTCTTTTGGTAACTCATTGATAAAACGGGAAATAATCCGTTTCTCTTCTTGTGAATAGAGGCGGCGTTGTTCCGCATAACACAGTGTTAATTTTTTCTTTGCTCGGGTAATCCCGACATAAGCTAAACGGCGTTCTTCTTCAATGCCTTGCACATCATTACTCGATGCACCACTTGGGAATAAGCCCTCTTCCATACCAACAATAAAGACGCGATCAAATTCCAATCCTTTCGATGAGTGTAAGGTCATTAAATCAATACAGGCTTGATGTGGAGCGGCTTGTCCTTCTCCTGCTTCTAAGGAAGCATGGGTTAAAAAGGCTAATAAATCGCTCATCTCTTCAGCTTCATCAGGCTTTTGGAAATCACGTGCAGCAAAAACTAACTCTTCTAAGTTTTCTAAACGCACTTCTCCTTTTTCGCCTTTCTCATTTTGGTACATCTCTTGTAAACCAGAATGTTTGATCACAAATTCAGTTTGTTCCGCCAAAGGCATATATTCAGTATCAGATGCTAACGCATTAATTAATTCAATAAAGCGTAGTAATGCGGCAGACGCTCGTCCTTGGACTAATTTTTGTTCAATCGCAAAATGTGCTGCTTGCCAAAGTGTCGTTGTATTTTGACGAGCGATTTGACGCAAGATATCGACCGTCCGATCACCAATTCCTCTTGTTGGCGTATTGACGACACGTTCAAAGGCAACATCATCATGTCGATTCGCTATTAAGCGTAAATAACCTAAAGTATCTTTAATTTCTTGGCGCTCAAAGAAACGTAAGCCACCATAGATACGATAAGGTAAACCTGCTTGTAATAAGGCTTCTTCTAAAATGCGAGATTGGCGATTACTACGGTATAAAATGGCACATTGATCATAACTGCCACCCTCTTCTACCCACTGTTTTATTTGCGAGGTAACAAAGCGAGCTTCGTCTTGTTCATTAAAGGCTTGGTAAATGCCAACAGGTTCGCCTTTATTACCTTCCGTCCATAAATTTTTTCCTAAGCGTCCTTCATTATTGGCGATTAAGACGTTAGCCGATTGCAGAATATTTTCTGTTGAACGGTAGTTTTGTTCTAAGCGAATGGTTTGGGCTTGATAGTCAGTTAAAA
Organism: Gallibacterium melopsittaci; assembly: GCF_042433085.1. Lineage (NCBI taxonomy): Bacteria > Pseudomonadati > Pseudomonadota > Gammaproteobacteria > Pasteurellales > Pasteurellaceae > Gallibacterium > Gallibacterium melopsittaci. Next base: position 34,026 of record NZ_JBHLWA010000004.1, on the reverse strand, counting down.
AACGATGAATATTTTCAATTTGTGCACCACGCCAACCATAAATAGATTGGTCATCATCACCAACAATCATCACCTTGCCAGTTTGTCCTGCTAACAGTTTTACCCATGCATATTGGATATTGTTAGTATCTTGAAACTCATCAACCAAAATATGTTGGAAGCGTTGTTGATAGCGTTGCAAAATCAAGGGTTTCTTTAACCAAAGCTCGTAAGTACGCAGTAATAATTCAGCAAAATCAACTAAGCCAGCACGATCACAAGCATCTTGATAAATTTTATAAATTTCTACCCATTTCCGTGATTCTTTATCTTTTGTTTCAATTTGCTCAGGACGTAATCCGAGGTCTTTTTTGCTATTGATAAACCAGCAAGCCTGTTTTGGTGGATATAGCCCTTCATCAATACTATACGATTTAATCAAGCGTTTAATTAAGCGTAATTGATCTTCAGAATCAAGAATTTGGAAATCTTGTGGTAAGCCCGCATCTAACGCATGGCGGCGTAATAAACGATGTGCCAAACTGTGGAAAGTCCCGACCCACATACCAAAAGGGGGTTGTAGATGATCTTTTAATAAGGATTCAATCCGATGACGCATTTCGGCAGCGGCTTTATTGGTAAAGGTTACTGCCATAATAGAGGCTTCACTCACATTTTCTACACCAATTAACCAAGCAATCCGATAGGTTAACACTCGTGTTTTGCCACTGCCTGCCCCAGCGAGAACTAAATAGTTTCCTAGCGGTGCAGCTACGGCTTCACGTTGTCGATCATTTAAGCCATCTAAAAGTTCGGAGAAATCCATCATTATCCTTTCCATGTTGTGGTTTTAGCAAATGCGCCAAATTATAACATCAAATATCGACTTAAATTGGGTTAGTGCTAAAATCACGCCCGATTAATCATTAAGGAGTAACAGTATGATCATCAATAAAGATACTCAACTTTGTATGTCATTGGCTGGCAGACCCGGCAATTTTGGCACACGTTTTCACAACTATCTTTATCAAAAACTGGGATTAAATTTTATTTATAAAGCATTTACAACGAATGATATTGAGCACGCAGTGAAAGGGGTTCGGGCATTAGGTATTCGTGGTTGTGCAGTATCAATGCCATTTAAAGAGAGTTGTATGCCATTTTTAGATGAAATTGCGGAATCGGCTCAAGCGATCGAATCAGTTAATACGATTGTGAATACGGATGGTTATTTGAAAGCATACAATACAGACTATATTGCGATTGTGAAATTAATTGAAAAATACCATTTAACCCCAAATAGCAACGTGATTGTACATGGTAGTGGTGGAATGGCAAAAGCTGTGGTCGCGGCATTTAAAAATTCAGGATTTACTGATGTGAAAGTGTATGCACGAAATGCGACAACGGGAACTTATCTCGCACAATTATATGGTTATCAATATATTGATGCTTTAACAGATCAAGCCGCAGATATTTTAGTGAATGCCACTCCGATTGGAATGAGTGGTGGTAAAGAGGAATTTAACCTTTCTTTTCCATTATCTTTAATTGAGCAAGCGAAAGTCGCTTTTGATGTGGTGGCATTACCAGTAGAAACTCCATTTATTCAAACCGCTCAACAACAAGGCAAGCAAATTATTTCTGGTGCGGAAGTGGCGGTATTACAAGCCGTTGAGCAGTTTGAACTTTATACAGGGATTCGTCCAGATGAAGATTTAATTGCCGAAGCTGCAGCCTTTGCAAGAGCAAATAATTAAACAAAGTTGAGGTAGAACCTAAATAGGTTCTATCTTATTTTCTAATAAAAATTAAGCACTTTGCCGGCGAATAAATTTAAACGGTAATTCGATCGTTTGCTGTTCTGGTGTTTGTCCAGATAAAAACTGGATCAAGGTTTGTGCACCCAGTTTACCAATTTCAAAACGTGGGGTGGCAATAGTGGTTAATGTTGGATTTAATACTTTGGCAAAATCTAAATCATTAAAACCAACAATATCTAAATCTTTACCTACCTTAATTCCTCTACGAGAACACTCCATGATAGCGCCAGCTGCAATATCGTCATTCACAAAGAAGATTGCATCGGTATCGGGCCATTGGTATAAAATTTCAATTAATGCTTCTGCGCCACTCACGAAAGAAGTTTTTCCTTGTACGGTGAAATGTCGATCTGTAGGGAGATTATGAGCAGTTAATACGTCTTCCCATGCCATTTTTCTTAATAAAGCACGGCTATCTAACCAAGAAGAACAGAGGGCAATATGTTGGCGTTGTTTGTCATTCACTAAAAAACGAACTAAATATTCTGCAGCGGCATACTGATTAATCCCAATATTGGCAAGAAAATGAGGATTTTCATAGATATGCATTAATTCTATTGTTGGAATATGTGCAGTATTTAATAGATCGATAGTTTTTTGTGTGTGGTATGTTTCGGTAAGAATAAATCCATCAACATTTTGCTGCATATATTTTTCAATAATGCGTTGCTCTTCTAGTGGAGTATAAGAGAAATCACTAATTAATAAGTTGTAATTATATTGATCACAAATTTCTTTCACACCATCAATCACTTCTTTAAACACATCATTACTGAAAGAAGGAATTAATAACACAATAGAATTGGTCGAAGAGGAGGCCAATGATTTTGCAATGCTATTAGGTATGTAATTCATTTTCTTACACATTTTTTCTATTCTTGTGCGCATTTCTTGTGAAACAAGAGAAGGATTATTAATTCCTCTAGAAACGGTGGATTTATTCACGCCTAAAGCTTTTGCAATGTCATCTATGGTGGTGCGTCTTTTCATAAAAAATAGGTCAAGTCATTTATTTTTAGCAGGCAGTATTCTATCTGAAATCATTCTTTTTTTGAAACTGATCACAGTTTAAACAAAAACTGATTGCAAGTTAAATATAAAAATAATACTTTTTAGGCAACCGGTTGCATAAGAAGATAAAGAGAGGTGTGAAATGGTGCAACAAATTCAATCAAAATGTATTAAGGTCTCTGGAGCTCATCAAATTCAAATTACAAATACAGAGATAAAACCAATATATCCTAATGATATTATTGTAAAAATAATAAGAGGAGGCATCTGTGGTTCAGATATTCACTATTATAATGAAGGAGGGATTGGTAATTTTAGTTTAAAACATCCTATGATTTTGGGGCATGAAGTTGTTGGTTTTTTAGAAGATAAAAAGCAATCGGTTGCAGTAAATCCAAGTAAACCTTGTTTGCATTGTAAGTTTTGTTTAAGTGGAAAATCTAATCAATGTTTAAATATGCGTTTTTTTGGGAGCGCTATGTTAAACCCTCATGTGGATGGTGGGTTTTCACAATATGTCGTTGTAAGAGATGATCAGGTTATTCCTTATGATAATAAGATTCCTAGCAAGGTCATGGTTTTTGCTGAACCTTTAGCAGTTGGTATCCATGCAGTTAATCAAGCAGGTTCTTTAGTCGGCAAAAAAGTTTTAGTGACTGGATGTGGCCCGATAGGTTCATTATTGATAGCAGCTTGTAAACAAGCTGGTGCAGTGGAAATCGTTGCTGCAGATATTCAACCTTCTTGTCGTGACAGCGCAATGCAAATGGGCGCGACTTCAACAATTAATCCATTGGATAACCATGAAGAATATTTTGCAGATAAGGGTTATTTTGATGTGAGTTTTGAAGCATCAGGCGCGGTAAGTGCGATTCATTTTGCCATTGATGCAACAAAAGCAACAGGAACGATTGTTCAAATTGGTATGGCAAAAGGTGATGCACCAATTCCAGTAACTAAGTTTTTAGCTAAAGAATTGACTTATAAAGGTGCTTTCCGGTTTACCAATGAATTTGAAGTTGCTGTACGTTGGCTAGAACAAGGTCTAATCAATCCATTACCACTGTTGTCGCATGAATTTTCCTATAAAGATGCAGAAGAAGCATTACAAACAGCAGGCGATAAAAGTAAAGCAATCAAAGTGCAATTAACATTTGAGGAATAGTTATGAAAGATCTTTTTGATTTACAAGGAAAGAGAGCGCTGATTACAGGATCAACCAGAGGGATTGGATTTTTATTGGCAACAGGTTTAGCCGAATATGGCGCAGAAATCATTGTTAATGGGACAAATGTAGAGCGAACAGTAGCAGCGGCAAATGCGTTAAAAGAAAAAGGCTTTAAAGCGCATGCAGTTCCTTTTGATGTAACGAATAAAGCTGAAATTGAGAAAAACGTTGCCATGATTGAACAACAAATCGGCCCTATCGATATTTTAATTAATAATGCAGGGATTCAACGCCGCCATCCGATTCTCGAGTTCCCAGAACAAGATTGGGATAGTGTGATTAACACTAACCAGAAAGCGGTGTTCTTAATGATTCAAGCCGTAGGAAAATATATGGTTGAGCGTAAAGCTGGGAAAATCATCAATATTGGATCCATGCAGAGTGAATTAGGTCGAGATACGATTACACCGTATGCAGCATCAAAAGGTGCGGTGAAGATGATCACTAGAGGAGCATGTGTAGAACTTGCTCGTTATAACATTCAAGTGAATGGTATTGCACCAGGTTATTTCAAAACTGAAATGACGAAAGCATTAGTCGAAAATCAACAGTTTACACAATGGTTATGCCAGAGAACACCGGCTAATCGTTGGGGTGATCCTGGTGAATTAATCGGCGCAGCAGTATTCCTTTCTTCAAAAGCCTCTGATTTTGTCAATGGCCATCTGTTGTTTGTTGATGGTGGTATGTTAGCGGCTGTCTAAACAACTACTATTTTAAGGAGTGTATTATGAACCTCAAAAAATCTTTATTATTTATCTCATTAGCAAGCATGATGTCATTTGCTGTATCGGCGGCTGAAATCAATTTGAAATTTGAAAGTTCAAATTTTGCTGGAGAGAAAGTTTACGAGATCCAAAAACAGTGGACTGACAATATTGAAAAAGCCTCTAATGGTAGAATCAGTATTGAGTTATTGCCGCTAGATTCAGTATTAAAAACTAGTGATATGCTTTCTGGAGTACGTAATAAAATTATTGATGGTGCGGTTGCTACCGCTGCAATGTATGCAGGAATCGATCCTGGATTTGGCTTAATAGGCGATACAATTTCTGCATGGAATAGTGATGAAGATATTTTAAGCTTTTACTATAACGGTGGTGGTTTTGAAGTTGTCGATGGAATCTTTCAAAAATATGGAGCGAAATTAATTGGGGTATCTGTTACTGGTGCAGAATCGTTACCATCAAAAGTGAAAATTAGTAAAGTAGATGATTTTAAAGGTGTAAAAATCAGAGCACCATCTGGCCCAATTCAAAAATTATTTGCAAAATTAGGAGCTTCTCCTGTTGGTTTACCAGGTTCAGAAATCTATACCAGTCTAGAGAAAGGCATTATTGATGCGGCAGATTTCTCAACATTCGCTAATAACCAGGCACAAGGTGTACATGATATTGCTAAATATCCTATTTATCCGGGAATTCATTCTTCACCAGCGGTACATATGATTATGAATTTAAAAACTTGGCAAGCTTTGTCACCAGCTGATCAAGAATTCCTTATTACCTATTTTAAAGGTATGGCGTTGGATACGTTAATTAAGGCGCATTATGAAGATAAATTAGCGTATAGAGAAGCCATAGAAAAAGGCGTTCAACCTGTGGCGTGGTCTCCAGAAGAAACTAAAAAAGTAAGAACTGCTGCAAAAGAAATTTGGCAGGAAATTGCTCAACAATCTGAAGTCGGTAATCAATATTACCAAGCCTTATTAAAATTCCTTACTTCCCAAGGAATGATGCAGTAAACCATAACGATGAATAGGGCTAATTATTAGCCCTATTCATTAAGGAGCTGGAAATGTCTTTATCTCAATCATTACTACGCCTATGCGATTCTTTAGATCAACTATTTATTAAGATAGGTTATTACGTTTCTTATATTTTTTTATTTATTGTGGCGATTGGTTTTTACGAAGTTGTAGCTCGTTATGTTTTTTCTAGTCCAACAATATGGGTACATGAAGTTACTACCTTTCTTGTGAGCCTTTCGTTACTGTATGGAGGTGTGGCTTGTTATGCAAATAATAAACATATTTCCATGACTTTTATTCGTGACCAGTTTTCTCCTAAAGTAAGATGGTCATTAGCGTTATTAGTAGAGTTTTTAGTTTTTATCTTTTTTATTTTATTAAGTTATGGCTCATATCTTTCTGCAATAGAAGCATTATTTACCCCAATGGGGACATTTAAAATGCAAACATCCGGTACAGTATTGGATACGCCATTTCCAGCGATTGAGAAAACCTTTTTCTTCATTTCTTGTTTGATGGTTCTTTTTCTTTCTGTATTACATATTTTTCGCCATATTAGTACAAAGAATCAGGAGGTGAAATCATGATTAGTTCTCTTGGTATTGGTGTAGGTACTCTCATCATTTTTTTGATGATGTTATCATTACTTTTTGTTGGTATGCCGCTAGGGTTTTTGACAGGATTTATTGCATTAGTGATTTCTTATCTCTGGTTTGATACAGCTTCTATTATGCAGATGGTAGCTGCAAGGGTAACAGATTTTACTTCTTCTTATACTTTTGTTGCTGTACCAATGTTTGTATTAATGGCGACATTATTAGATAGAACAGGTATTGCGCGCGATTTATATAATGCAATGCGTATTATTGGAGGACGTTTAAAAGGTGGTATTGCTGTTCAATCAATGTTTGTGGCGGTGTTGTTAGCAACGATGTCGGGCATTATCGGCGGTGAAACTGTATTATTAGGAATGTTAGCGTTACCTCAAATGTTACGTTTAGGCTATAACAAGAATTTAGCCATTGGTACGGTAGTCGCTGGTGGTGCATTAGGGACAATGGTACCACCGAGCATTGTATTAATTATTTATGGGATGACAGCTAATGTTTCGATTGGTGGTTTGTTTTTAGCAGCAGTGCCGGCATCTATTTTGTTATCTTTGCTTTATATTGTTTATATTCTAACCCTTTGCTATTTGAGACCGAATTATGGGCCTGCAATGGCTGAAAGTGAAAGACAACAACTTACAAAAGAAGATATTAAAAAGATTATTCATGATATAGCCATTCCAGTAGCTATTGCTACGTGGATTTTAGGTAGTATTTATGGTGGGATTGCTTCTATTACAGAATCCGCTTGTATTGGCGTAGTTGGTGTTATTTTAGCAGCATTCTATCGTAAAGAATTAAACTTCAAAATTATCCAGGAATCACTAAAACACACTATTAATACTGTAGGTATGATTATTTGGGTAGGTATTGGTGCAACAATGATTATTGGTATTTACAACTTGATGGGTGGCGATAGATTTATTGCTAACTTATTTGCCAGTCTAAATGCACCACCAATTTATACCATCATTATTATGATGATTATCCTTTTAATCTTAGGAATGTTCTTAGACTGGATTGGTGTTGCAATGCTTACTATGCCAATTTTCGTACCAATTATTACTGCTCTTGGCTATGATCCTATTTGGTTTGGGGTATTATTTTGTGTGAATATGCAAGTTTCATTCCTTAGCCCACCTTTTGGTCCTGCAGCGTTTTATTTGAAGAGTGTTGCACCTGAGGGGGTTGAGTTAACTGACATCTTCCGTTCTGTGTGGCCTTTTATTGGATTACAATTGTTGGTTCTTATTACTTTATTAGTTTTCCCAGAATTAACATCCTTACTTCTTTAATTAATAGATTAAGACCGCCCAAAAGGCGGTCTTCTCTTTTTTATCTGAACTTAGATTTATCCTATCTGCTGTAATAACGCTGGAATGGCTAATACAATTAAGATTAATAAGATAATTTTCTCATAGCCACGTAGTTGCCATTTACCAGCAAATTGGCGTTGTGAATAGAGAAATAATAAAACACCAGGTAAATAGAGTAATACTGAGAGTAATAGGTATTCTATACCTGCCGCATATACAATCCATGCTGCATATAATGTTGCTAATCCACCTACTAATTTATAACGCCAAGGTAAATTATGTTGTAAGGCGTACTTCAATAAAAATCCACCAACTAATAGATAAGGAATCAAAATCATTGAAGTTGAAATTAATAATAAGGTTTCATAGCTGTTACCTGTTTTCCATACAAGGAATAAACAGAGTTGAACCGTTAATGTGGTGAACAGCAAAGAAATATGGGGAACATTGTGCGGATTGAGGCGCGTAAATGCTGCAGGGAATGCACCATTTTTTGCCCCTAAATGCGGAATTTCGGTAGCGTATAATGTCCAACTTAAGTACGAGGATAATACCGAAACGATTAAGCAAAAAGTAATTAACCATTTTCCCCATTCTCCAACCATTGCAGTAAGAATACCTGCCATTGATGGATTGGACATTTCAGCAATTTCAGCACGAGGGAGAATACCTTGTGATAATAGCGTGATGGCGACATACATTAATAAGGTAATAACTACCCCAATGACAGTCGCTCGACCAACATCACTACGGCGTTGAGCATGCTTTGATAGTACTGCTGCCCCCTCAATACCAGTGAATACCCAGAGCGTAATTAACATTGTATTTTTGACCTGTTCCATTAAACTCGCAGGTTGCTGGTTTTCATTCACAATGCCTTGACCTTGCCAGTCTGCAAAGAAACGTTCGCTATTAAAAAAGTAAATTGCTAAACCAATAAAGAGTAAAAGAGGAAAAACTTTTACTACGGTGGCAATTAAGTTAACGCCAGCAGCTTCTTTAATGCCTTTAGCGACTAACGCATAGACTAGCCAAGCAATCGCAGATGCACCGAGAAATGACCAAAAGGTGTTGCCTTTACCAAGAATAATGGCATCAGGTTGATCCGTGAAGGTACCTAATGCCTCAAAGGCAACGACTAGATAGCCTACGATGCCGATGGTGGTACAAAGCCAATAACCCCATGCAGAAAGGAAACCCATAAGTTCGCCAAACCCTGCACGAGCATAACCATACACGCCACCATCAAGTTCAGGCTGTAATTTGGCTAAACAGGCGAAAGATAAACCCAAAAAGATAATGCCCACACCTGTAATTAACCAGCCAATGAGTAATGCTTCTGAGCCTGCTACGGCTGCCATATTTTGTGGCAAACTGAAAATTCCAGAGCCAATCATTGAACTAATTACGAGTGCTGTGAGGGCAGTAAGTCCGATTTTTGTGGTTGCCATAGATACCTCAACGTAGATGTTTTGCGAGTTGTGCAATATGTTCTGGCCCAATACCACAACAGCCACCAATCACATTTGCGCCAATTGCCCGCCATTTTTTTGCCCAAAAGAGATAGTTTTCTGGTGTGCTATCTTGTCGAATTTCATCAATCGCTTCATTGGCAGCTTGCATCTCTTCTGGTTGTGGTTCAAACGCATTCGCATACACACCTAGATTGACAGGGCGATCTTGCTGATCAATTAATGCTTTTGCTTGAATTAAAGCCGCTTCTATGACTTCAATTTGGCTACAGTTAAAAGAAATGGTATCTACATTTAATGCTAATGCGTGTTTAACAGCTTCGGTGACCAATTCGCCTGAACGTAATTTAGGCTCGGTTTGGTGTGCTGAATCATCTAAAGTGAATGAACACCAGAATGGACGTTTATCATCCCCCACTAATGCTTTCCATGTTTGCATTTCAATAATGCTACTTTGTGTTTCAGCAAGCCAGAGATCAACATAAGGTGCTAAGCCATTAATTAATGGTCGAGCTAGGCTTTCGGCTTTTGTAGCATCAAAAAGATCAGGACGATAAGAGCCGAAAAGTGGCGGTAAAGACCCAGCAACTAAGACTGGTTTGCCACTTTGTTGCACAGCCTCTTTGGCTAATTTGCCTGATAGTGCAGCTAAGGTTTCGCCTTGTTGATAAAAGCGTTCGCCGATATGGAAAGGGACAACGGCATAGCTATCAGTGGTAATCACATTTGCCCCTGCGTTGATATAATCTAAATGGACATCTCGCACAATACTGGGTGTTTCCATAAGGGCAAGGGCAGACCATTCTGGTTGACGAAATGGTGCATTACGGCGATGGAGTTCACGTCCCATACCGCCATCAAGAATAATTAAAGGTTGCATAAATTGTTCCTACATCATGTAAAAAAGATCGCTAACTTAGCATAGATGTGGTGGATAACAAGTAAATTAATTTGATGTAATATAACGGAAAGTTATACCAATTTTAGGTTGTCTTTTAGGCTTTTTCCTTGTAGAGTATTTGCCGTTAGTCGGGGTGCTGCTTAGCAGCTGAGATAATACCCGTGAACCTGATACAGTTAACACTGACGTAGGAAACTAATTATGCAACCAGTTCAATATTCTTCATTTATTTCTATTTTTCTCATTAATTTACTTTTCAATGTGCGTTACCTAGATCGTCGTTATTAATGGATCTGGCAATGAACGCTGTGCAAATACGCCATTTAACACTTGCTTTCACACAGAAAGCATTATTTGTTGATTTTAATTTTACCTTACAGCAAGGTCGTTGGACGGCATTGTTGGGGCGTTCAGGCGTAGGGAAATCAACATTATTGCGTATTATTGCTGGATTAGAACAGCAGACCATACAACAAGGTGAGATCATCTTTACGTCAGCAAAACAGTCAGTAGCATTTATGGCTCAAAATGATGGTTTGTTGCCGTGGTTATCTGTGTTAGATAATGTACAACTCGCTCAACATTTACATGGCAAGAAAAGTACAGCGAGCCGTCAACAAGCAGAACAGTTATTGGCTGCGGTACAGATGTGGGAACACCGAAATAAAGCCTGTTATCAACTTTCTGGTGGGCAGCGTCAACGTGTGGCATTAGCACGCACATTAATGCAATCGTCAGAGATTATTTTAATGGATGAGCCATTCTCGGCTTTAGATGTCGTTACTCGATTGCAATTACAACATTTAGCTCGTCAATTATTGGTTGGAAAAACCGTTTTATTAGTGACACATGATCCACAAGAAGCACTCTGTTTATGTGATGATATTTTTGTACTACATAAGCAAGCTGATCACGTTCATTTAAGTCCAGTATTATCACCAACTATCCACTCTCCTGAGCAGCCAGAATTTTGGCAATTACATCAACAATTATTGCAACAATTACAACAAGGAGAGCTGTAAATGCGTCATGTTACTTCGTTGTTTAAATCATTATTGCTCTCTGCTTCATTGTTATTGTTATGGCAACTTGTGGTATGGGTTTTTGATTTACCACACTATATGTTGCCGCAGCCTATGGAAGTGATGAATAAATTAACTTCACAAACCACCTTACTTTGGCAACATACTCAAGTGACTTTATTGGAAATTCTATTAGGTTTGTTATTTGGGTTTTTATTAGGCTTGTTGTCTGCTTTAGTCTTGTCATTATCTCGTTGGCTTTCTTCCTTATTATTACCTTTGTTAGTTGTTTCACAAGCCATTCCTGTCTTTGCGATAGCGCCCTTGTTAGTCCTTTGGTTTGGTTATGGTATGGCATCTAAAATTGCAATGACCATTTTGATTATCTATTTCCCCGTGACAGCAGCTTGTTATGACGGTTTGTGTAATACGCCAAAAACTTGGTTAGAGCTGGCGAAAACAATGAATGCTTCACCATTACAAATTCTGTTTAGAGTCCGTTTACCTGCTGCACTACCTTCTTTAGCGTCTGGCTTACGAATTGCGGTAACTATTGCGCCGATTGGTGCGGTGATTGGCGAATGGGTGGGTTCTAATCAAGGACTAGGTTATTTAATGCTGCATGCAAATGCACGTATGCATGTGGATTTAATGTTTGCAGCTTTGTTTATCCTGATGTTGATGACATTACTGTTTTTCTTTTTAGCCGACAAATTACTGCGCCGTTATTTACCTTGGGTTAACCAATTACGTTAATTATTGTGAGGAAATTATGTCTATTACACAACAACTGATACAAAATGCTGAACCTTATTGGCGGGATTATATTGAACACAGTTTTGTACAACAACTGGCAACAGGGACATTAGCTAAATCGTGTTTTCAACATTATCTTAAACAAGATTACCATTATTTATTACATTACAGTCGTGCTTTAGCATTAGCGATGTATAAATGTGATAACTTTCCCGCATTGACAGCAATTAGCCATGATTTACAAGCAATTTTGACAGAAGTAAAAACACATATTGCGTATTGCGAAGAATGGCAAGTGAGTTTAGAGGAGTTACAACAAACGCCTGAGTCATCTGCTTGTATTGCCTATTCTCGCTATATATTAGATTGCGGCACACAAGGCACATTAGCAGAATTGTATGCAGCTATTGCACCTTGTATTTTAGGCTATGCCCAAATTGGGCAATACATTGTACAAAATAAAATTAGTCCACCTAATAATCCCTATCAATCTTGGATTGACACTTATGCTTGTGATGAATTTCAGGATGTGGCACAAGCAGCCAGTCATTTTCTGGATCAACTTTGTGATTCTGTTTCAGCAACACAATTACAGAAAATCCAACATATTTTCACAACTGCCACGCGGATGGAAATTGCATTTTGGCAGATGGGCTTAGATCTTTCGTAAATACAACAAAGGATAATATGATGAAAAAATCACTCTTTTTAGCTGCACTTTTTGCCTTGACGATTCACCTAAATGCGACAGCAGATAAGTTACAAAAATTAACTTTACAGCTAGATTGGTTTGTTAATCCCGATCATGCTGCAGTGATTGTGGCACAACAACAAGGCTTTTTTAAAGCAAATGGACTAGAAGTTGAGATTGTTGAACCAGCTGATCCTTCGTTACCACCGAAATTAGTTGCTGCGGGTAAAAGTGATTTAGCGGTTACCTATCAACCACAATTACTAATGGATATTGATCAAGGTTTGCCTTTGGTGCGGGTAGCAACTCTCATCTCAACACCGTTAAATAGTTTGGTTGTATTAGAAAGTAGTGGAATTAAATCGTTGGCCGATTTAAAAGGCAAGAAAATAGGTTATTCCGTGAGTGGTTTTGAAGAGGCATTGCTTGGTACGATGCTGAAATCAGAGGGATTAACACTAAAAGATGTTGAACCGATTAATGTAAATTGGTCACTCTCTCCTTCGTTAATTAGTAAGCAAGTGAGTGCTGTGATTGGTGCATTCCGAAATTTTGAATTAAATCAGTTAGCACAAGAGAAACACCCAGGATTCGCGTTCTATCCAGAAGAACATGGTGTACCGATTTATGATGAATTAATTGTAGTTGCGAATAAAAATAAACTGAATGATAAAACTTACCAAGCAACATTATCCGCATTTATTACTGCCTTAGAACAAGCCACAGTGTATTTAATCAATCATCAACAACAGGCATGGCAAGATTTTGTGAGTTATAAGCCAACAGAGTTGGATAACGAACTGAATCGCCTTGCATGGAAAGATACTTTACCTCGTTTAAGTTTGAGTCCGAGAGGACTTGATCAACATCGTTATCAAAAAATGGCTCAATTTATGCAAGAGCAAGGTTTAATTAAACAAATACCAACATTAAATGATATGGCACAACAAATAGAGTAAGGAAATTTTATGCAACTTCATTACATTGAAAAAATTCGGCAAACCAATCCGTTAATTCACAACATTACCAATATTGTTGTGGCGAATTATGTTGCTAATGGGTTATTAGCTTTAGGTGCTTCTCCGATTATGGCAGATGCCGTAGAAGAGATGGAAGAGCTAGCAAAATTGAGTTCTGCATTAGTATTAAACATTGGCACATTAGACTCAGTGAAAGTAGCGTCTATGCTGATTGCGGGGAAAGCGGCAAATCAACAAGGTATTCCAGTGGTGTTAGATCCAGTAGGCGTGGGAGCGACTACCTATCGTAAGCAAGTAGTGGCGGAACTCTTGCAACAAGTCAAATTTAGTGCGATTCGAGGTAATGCGGGTGAAATGGCACAATTAGCAGGCATAGATTGGCAAGCAAAAGGCGTTGATGCAGGAAGTGGAGCAGAGGATGTGGCATTGATAGCCCAAATGGTCGCACAGCGTTATCAGTGTATCGCTGCTGTCAGTGGGGCAACTGATTATATTAGTGATGGTCAACAGGTTGCCAAAATTACAAATGGTACAGCAATGTTTCCTAAAATTACGGGATCAGGTTGTTTACTTGGCGCAGTGCTGGGAGCATTTTTAGCGGTCGATCAACAAAATCCATTTCAAGCGGTAACTCAAGCCTGTATTTCTTATGCGGTTGCAGGGGAGATAGCAGCAAAGGCCTTACAACCTAATCAATATGGGCATTTTTATCTTGGGTTACTCGATAGCTTAGCTCAATTAGATGATCAAAAAGTTGCTGAATATGCACAAGTTGAAGTGATTGGAGGATAAGATGAGCCAAATAGCACAAGCATTAACGATTGCAGGTTCAGATAGTGGTGGTGCGGGTATTCAAGCTGATTTAAAAACATTCCAGATGCGTCACGTTTTTGGGATGAGTGTGCTTACTGCGGTTACGGCACAAAATACGTTAGGGGTAGCTGATATTCATTTAATTCCAACCTCTACAATTCGTTCGCAATTAGATGCGATCTATCAAGATTTTTCGCCTAATGCGGTCAAAATCGGTATGTTAGGGACTGCCGAAATTATTGAATGTGTGGCAGCCCATCTTCGAGAATATGCAGTGAAAAATTTAGTAGTTGATCCTGTGATGATTGCCAAAGGTGGAGCGAGTTTATTAGAACAGAGTGCAGTACAAGCAATGCGCCAATCATTATTACCTTTAGCAGATGTGATCACACCTAATTTGCCCGAAGCAGAGGCATTAACTGGGGTAAAAATACTTAATGAATCTGCGGTTGAACAGGCAGCCAACATCTTACAGGAAATGGGGGCAAAAACAGTCGTGATTAAAGGTGGGCATCGGGATAACTCACAAAGTACTGTTTGTCGCGATTGGATTTTTAGTCCTGAGGGTAATCTCGTATTAGAACGACCTCGTTTTGCAACTCAACAAACACACGGTACGGGTTGTACCTTTTCTGCGTGTTTAGCTGCGGAATTAGCTAAAGGGAAATCCTTATCAGAAGCGTGTCAAATTGCCAAAGATTTTGTAACAGCAGCGATCTCTCATCCTTTAAATATTGGTCATGGGCATGGACCAACTAATCATTGGGCTTATGCTCAATTAGGAGCAACTGATGAATAGAGAAATTTTACGTTGTTATTTAGTGGCTGGTACCCAAGATTGTCGGCATTTACCTGAATATAAACAAAGTCCACAAGTTGCATTATTAACTCAGTTAGAAGCCGCTTTACAACAAGGAGTAACCTGTTATCAATTCCGAGAAAAAGGGACTTTTTCTTTACAAGATCCACAACAGATCGAACAACTCGCGAGTGAATGTCAGGTATTATGCCGACAATATAATGTCCCTTTTATTGTGAATAATGAAGTGTGGTTAGCAGAAAAATTACACGCAGATGGTATTCATGTAGGACAAAAAGATTGTCCTGTTGAGCAAGTCGTTCAATATTTATCCCACTCTATGTTGATTGGTTTATCGGTTAATACGTTAGCACAAGCCTTACAACATAATACAACCAGTGATGTGAATTATTATGGTTGTGGGCCGATTTTCCCTACGCAATCTAAATCCGATGCCGAACAAGCGGTCGGGATTGAGTTTATCCAAAGGCTACGCGAGAGTGGGATTACTAAACCATTGGTGGCGATTGGAGGAATTAAAGCGGAACATGCGAAACCATTATGTCAAGCAGGTGCAGATGGGGTGGCAGTGATTTCAACCATTATGCAAGCAGAAGATCTATCAGGAACGATTCAGACGATTTTACGAGGTAAAAAGTGAAATTAAGGCGTATTGGATCGCAGTATGGGCCAGGAATTATTATGGCCTGTTCTTGTGTTGGTGGTTCACATATTATCGCCTCTACCCAAGCTGGGGCATATTATGGCTATCAACTTGCAGGATTGATTATCTTAGTGAATCTTCTCAAATATCCGTTTTTTCGTTTCGCATTCGATTATAGTGCCACGCAAAAAAAGAGTGTGTTGCAAGGATATGCAGAAAAAGGGCGAGGTTATTTATGGTTGTTTTTATTGTTTAACCTCTTTGCGACGGTAGTGAATATTGCTGGTGGCACTTTATTATCTGCTGTCTTGTTAGCGATGCTATTACCTGTTGATTTAGGATTGAATTGGTTAAATCTACTTGTATTACTTAGTTTTTTATTGATTCTGTTTTATCGTCAATATCAACGTTTAGATAGTGTTTCTAAATGGATTATGTTGCTATTAACATTGGTTACACTTGTTGCATTATGTTTGGCGCAAGAGAAAAGTTTTTCCCCGCAAACTAATTTTGTTGCACCTGATCCATGGAGTATTACTGCTATTCCATTTCTAATTGCATTAATGGGTTGGATGCCTGCACCGATGGAACTCAGTGTGGCGAGTTCATTATGGGTAGTACAAAAAAGCCAACTTGATCCTGAATATCAATCATCAAGTCGTTTAGATTTTAATGTCGGCTATGTAGTAACGATTGTTTTAGCTTTAATGTTTATGGCGTTAGGGGCATTAGTTCAATATGGCAAATCATTAGAACCTTTAAGTGGTGGAAAATTTATTCATCAATTTATTGAGATGTATGCGTTAAGTATCGGGGAATGGACTCGCTGGTTTATGGCATTTATTGCATTCGCTTGTATTTATGGCACGACAATCGTAGCGGTAGATGGCTATTCTCGCTGTAATCAACAAACCGTTCGGTTATTGCGATTTGGTAAAAATGCAGATGTGAATAATGAGCAGGGGTTACGTTACTTTATGCTTGCAGCCACACTAGCCAGCTTTATCCTGATCCAATTTTTTAGTAATGCGATTGGTAAGATGATTCCATTTGCAATGACGGCTTCGTTTATCTCTGCACCCGTTTTTGCATGGTTGAATTTGAGTTTGGGTAAACAACTACATTATCAACAGCGTTGGTTACTAATTTTAGCTTGGCTAGGGTTAGGGTATTTAGTCGGGATGGTAATTATTTATGGGGTTTATGGTGGGTAAAATACTATTAAGATTAATTATTTAAGGGGACTTACAAAATTAAATAATGTATGTTTTTTTAGGATGAAGAAGATCTTTAGGAAATTTACCCGATAAAAATCATAAAATTCAATACGGTTGTATTTATGATTTTATATGCAATTGTGTTAGAATTAATCCCCAAAAAATCTTTGAAAAAATAGCTATATTTTTTGACATTATGAAAATGATTTTTAAGAATAATCTGCAATCTGCAATCTGCAATCTGCAATCTGCAATCTGCAATCTGCAATCTGCAATAAGCGATAATTTTCCCCGAAATTTCTATTTTAACTATTTCAGCCTGTTTTATATAACTTGCAAGGAGCAATCCTATGCAGGTTAAATCACGTGCGCGTGTTGCCAACCACGGCGAAGTCTTTACCAATGAACGCGAAGTCAAGGCGATGCTTGATTTGGTAAAAATCCAAAGTGAACAAATTGCCAGCACCTTTTTAGAGCCAGCCTGCGGAACGGGTAATTTTTTAGCCGAAATTTTAAGCCGAAAGCTCACTACGTCTTTGGCATTGGCGAAAACCAACAAAAGCCAAAAAGCCCCTAAATATGCTCAATTTATTTATGAGAAAAATGCGATCCATTCTATTTCCAGTATTTATGGTATTGAGTTATTGCCCGATAACTGCCTTGAATGCCGACATCGATTATTCACTTTATTTCAGCAACATTATCAACAGCATTTCAAACATTGCGATGAAAAAGTTATCGCCTGTGCTGAATTTTTATTAGCTAAAAATATCGTTAATGGCGATGCCTTAGATTTAAAAGATTTACACAAAAACCCGATCATTTTTAGCGAATGGAAATTTATTAGCGACACCCTAATTCAGCGTCGTGATTATATCTATGAGCATTTGGTTGAAAAAACAAACAATCACGCCCCTCTAGATAAAGGTTTTATCGCCAAGCCGATTGCCGATTATTCGCCTATTCATTTTTTACATTTAGCGGAGCAATCCCAATGAAAGAGCTAAGTATAGACAGCAATATTACCAAAGATTTAGATCAACTGACGAAAGGGCAACTCTCGCTCTTTGAGGTAGCCTACAACCCCGATGTGCTCGATTGTTTATCCAGTTTGTCCAATGATGAGGTGTTTACTTCGCCCAAACTGGCTAACCAAATGTTGGATTTACTACCCAAAGATATTTGGTCAAATCCTAAGGCAAGATTTTTAGACCCTGTGTGTAAATCGGGGGTATTTTTGCGTGAAATTGTCAAACGATTAGACAAGGGTTTATCCGCCCAACTGTCCGATAAACAAGCCCGTATCAACCATATTTTACAGCACCAAGTGTTTGGCATTGCCATTACTCAGCTGACCGCCTTACTTTCTCGCCGTAGTGTGTATTGTGCCAAAGTGGCAAATTCGCCGATTTCAATTTGTGATGGCTTTGACAATGAAATGGGTAACATTCTTTTTGGGCAGGTACGCCATCAGTTTGAGCAAGGCAAATGCCGAGAATGTGGTGCCAGCGAAGAGGTTTTTGGCAAGAAGCGTGAAGGCTTAGAAAATCACGCTTATGCCTTTATTCATACTGATAAAGAAAATCTATTTAAAGAGTTAGAACAAATGAAATTTGATGTGATTATTGGCAATCCGCCTTATCAGTTAAGCGATGGCGGTGCTGGGGCAAGTGCAAAACCGATTTATCATTATTTTGTCGAGCAAGCAAAAAAATTAAATCCCAATTATTTAATTATGATTACCCCAAGCCGTTGGTTTACAGGCGGTAAAGGGCTAGATGAATTTAGGGATAGTATGCTTAATGATACACAAATCAAACAAATTCACGATTTTCCCAATTCCAAAGACTGTTTTGATAATGTGGAAATTAAAGGCGGAGTGAATTACTTTTTATGGCAAAGCGGTTATCAAGGTGATTGTGAAGTGTTTACTTATGAGCAAGGGCATTGTGTTTCTTATGCCAAACGCTCATTAAAAGAAGCCAATATTGATGTGTTTATTCGTTATAACCAAGCGATTGATATTTTAAACAAAGTAAAAAAATTTAATGAACCAAGCTTTAGCGATGTGATTAGTTCCAGAAAACCTTTTGGATTACCCACGAATATAAAAGGGAAAAATATTCCTTTTAACAACTCAATAAAAATTTATCGTAATGGCGGTAGTGGCTATATCCATCAAAATGAAATCACTAAAGGTATAGACTGGATTTCACAATATAAATTACTAATTACAAAAGCCTATGGAGCTGGCGAAGGGTTTCCACATCAAATTATCAATACTCCATTTTTAGCTGAAATCAATACCGCTTGTACTGAAACTTATTTGGTTGCCTATGCCAATCAGAATAAACAAGAATGCGAAAATGTATTGTCTTATATGAAAACCAAATTTTTTCGCTTTATGGTGATGTTAGTTAAAAACACCCAAGATGCCCCAAAAAGAGTTTATCAACTTGTCCCAATGCAAGACTTTAGCCGTGCGTGGAGCGATGAGCAATTATATGCCAAATACGGACTGTCCAAAGATGAAATCGCCTTTATTGAAACAATGATACGCCCAATGGATAGCGATGAGAGCAAACCAAAAAAAGTGCGTGGAAAAAAAGCCAATCAAGCAGCCTTAAACTTGGAGAACGATGATGAATAGAGCAAAATCCTATTTATTAAAAACAAGAGATATTTTATTTAAAACAAAAGAGAGTTATAAAAATCATTTACAATCTATTTTACATAGAGCTAAGTTAAATAAAAATGGTTTGATTACTAGTGATGATGACATTATCGATCTAAAAGATTTTATTCAAGATCATTGTGATAAATCTGAACAATTACAAGAATTGTTTGATCTAGACAAATGTTATTTTGCTGTCCAAAAATCACCAGGTTATCCAACAGAATGCTTATTTATAATTGATAATGAAACGGGAGATAAAGAACAAATTAGTATTCATAATTTTGGTAATCCGCCAAGTGCCATTGTTAATTTTCGTTCATTTTGCACATATACAATAACAACTTTTAAATTGGAATATCGTAAAAAGTTATCAGAAAAACAAAATGTTAATTATACCGAATACGATTTATGGCATAAAAATCCTACCACGAAACAAATAGTTGATCAATTTATCACTTTAAAACAAATTGGCGATAAATTAGAGCAAGTCATTTCCCCAAATGGGCTGGGGAATAATGTGCCTACATTATTACCAGAATATCAGTATCTAGAACAAGAACTGATTGAGTTTTATCAATCGAAACTCAGTAAAATCAATGCGGAATTAACTGTTGAATTAAAGCGGAGACCCTAAAATGAGCCAATTTTCTACACTCTATACGCCCAAAATTTACGCCTATTCAGATAGCCGTTTTCCCAATTGTTTAAAAATTGGCTATACCACCCAGCACACGGTTGCCGAACGAATGAAACAACATTACCCAACCATCACCCCAAATCAAAGCTGGAAAGTAGAATTTGAAACACTGGCAATCAAACAAGACGGTAGTTATTTTAAAGATTTTGCCGTGCATAAAGAACTGGAAAAAATGGGGGTAAAAAAAGTAGCTGGCGAATGGTTTGAATGCGATGTAAAAACGCTTCAAAATGCTATTTTAAATATCCAAAATGGAACAACCTATGAACGCCAACGCATTTATGATTTTGCGATGCGTCCTGAGCAACAACAAGCGGTCGAAAAGACCGCCCATTATTTCAACAGCATTAAGCAAGATAAACAGCTCAAGCGTACCCCGCATTTTTTATGGAATGCCAAAATGCGTTTTGGCAAAACCTTTGCCACTTATCAGCTGGCGAAAAAAATGGGCTGGAAACGCCTATTAATTCTCACCTTTAAACCCGCGGTAAAAAGTGCTTGGCAGGAAGATTTAAACAGCCATATTGATTTTAACGGCTGGCAATTTATCAGCCGTGATAGCGAATTAACCGTCAATCATTACGATAAAAACCGCCCAATGGTTTATTTTGGCTCATTTCAAGATGTATTAGGCAAAGACAAATACGGCAATATCAAAGCCAAAAATGAATGGCTACATGAAATTAATTGGGATTGTGTTGTTTTTGATGAATACCATTACGGAGCGTGGCGTGATAATGCCAAAGGGCTATTTGCCAAAGATGAAGAAGCCGAGTACAAACAACGCCAATCAGAATATCAAGAAATGGAAATTGCCATAGAACATTTCCAAGAAGACGAATTACCGATTACCAGCGACCATTATTTGTATTTATCGGGTACACCATTTCGGGCGATTGCCAGCGGTGAATTTATTGAAGAGCAGATTTTTAACTGGACTTATTCCGATGAACAGCGAGCGAAAGCAAATTGGGATAATCAACAAGGTGACAACCCTTATTTGGCATTACCGCAAATAATGTTACTCACCTATCAGCTGCCTGAACATATCCGCCAAATTGCCGCAGGCGGTGAGTTTAATGAATTTGATTTAAATACCTTTTTCAAAGCCAGTGGCACAGGTGATAACGCCGTTTTTACCTACCAAAACGAAGTGCAAAAATGGCTGGATTTAATCCGTGATAATTTAGATGAAATGGTGGTTACTCATTTAAAACAAGGCAGTGCCAAACCGCCAATGCCGTTTAGCGATGTTAATTTATTAAACAGTTTATTACATACGTTTTGGTTTTTGCCCGATGTAGCAAGCTGTTTTGCGATGCGTAATTTATTACAACAGCCCAACAACCAGTTTTATCACGACTATCAAATCATTGTTGCCGCAGGCAATCAGGCAGGTATGGGCGATAAAGCCTTAGTCCCTGTAAAATCGGCGATGACCGACAATCCTTTGGCAACTAAATCGATTACCTTATCGTGCGGAAAATTAACTACAGGCGTGTCCGTGCCTGCGTGGACGGGGATTTTTATGCTAAGAAACGCCTCCAGCCCCGAAACCTATTTTCAGGCTGCCTTTCGGGTGCAAACCCCTTGGGTTGTGCGTGGCGGTGATGAGAGCCAAATCATCAAACACCAATGCTACATTTTTGATTTTGCTCCCAACCGTGCCTTACGCCAAATTGCTGATTACGCATCAAAATTAAATACGGAACAAACCAACCCCGAAGCCAATGTTGCTGAATTTATTCAATTTTTACCCGTGCTGGCGTATGACGGCAGTGCAATGCAACAAGTTGATGCCAAATTATTATTAGATATGGCGATGAGTGGTACAACCGCCACCTTGCTGGCTCGCCGTTGGCAATCGGCAATGCTGGTCAATGTTGATGATATCACGCTGAAAAATCTAATGAATAATGAAGAGGCGATGAATGCCTTGATGAAAATTGAAGAGTTCCGCAGCCTGAATGATGATATTGAAGTGGTAATTAACCGCTCAGAAAACATCAAAAAATTAAAGAAAAAAGCAGGCGAAAGCGATTTAAATGAAAAAGAAAAGAAAACCTTGAGCGATGAAGAGAAAAAAGAAAAATCACTGCGTAAACAAATCCAAGAAAAGCTAATTAAATTTGCCACCCGCATTCCGATTTTTATGTATTTAAGCGATTATCGGGAGCATAGTTTGGTTGATGTGATTAAAGAGCTTGAACCTGAATTATTCACCAAAGTAACAGGGTTATCGCAGGCGGATTTTGCACTGCTGGTATCGCTGAATGTCTTTGACGAAAGCGTGATGAATGATGCAGTGTACAAATTCAAACGCTATGAAGATGCCAGCCTTGAATATGCTGGGATTGATAGAAAAGAAGGGTATGTGGGGTTGTATAATACGGTGCTAAAACGTGCGGATTTTGAACATTTAGGACGTTGAAAATAGTAACGATTAAGCACTTTTAGACATACATTATTAGAAAAATAATAAGTAAAATGGTTGAGATATTTCGGTATGCTCAACCATTTTATATATTGTGGAAAGTCTTTAATCTAGTAGCAAGCTATCATCAGAGATTTTCTCACCACGAGTGCGTTCGAACATTTGTAGGAGATCGGATACGCCCATACTTTTTCGTTTTTCGCCGCTAACGTCTAACACCACTTGCCCTTGATGTAACATTACTGTACGGTCGCCATGATCTAAAGCCTGTTGCATAGAGTGCGTTACCATCATGACCGTCAGTTGATTTTCTTGTACGATTTTATCGGTTAGTTCCATAACAAAGGCGGCTGTTTTAGGGTCAAGTGCTGCCGTATGTTCATCTAGTAACAAGATACTTGATGGTTGTAATGAAGCCATTAATAAGCTCACAGCTTGACGTTGTCCACCTGAGAGCAATCCCATACGATCGCTTAAACGATTTTCTAAGCCTAGTTTTAGCATGGAAAGTTTTTCACGGAAAAATTCTCGTGTCGATTTTTTCACAAAAAACGAAAGATTTCGGCGTTGTCCTCGTGAATAAGCGAGTGCCATATTTTCCTCAATCGTTAAGCCTTCACAAGTACCGAGCATTGGATCTTGGAAAACACGTGCAACGGCAGCAGATCTTTGCCAGGTAGTTTTGCGAGTAACGTCTTCACCATTCAGATAAATCTTCCCACTATCCACTAAATAATCGCCGCAAATGGCATTTAATAGGGTGGATTTACCCGCTCCATTACTACCGATAACAGTAACAAATTCACCTTTTGAAATATTAAGAGACAGACCTCTTAAAACAGGGTTTTCTATCGGCGTACCACGGTGAAAGGTAATACGCAGATTGTCTAATTTCATCATTCTCTATTACCTCGTTTTGCCAAAAAGCGACTTTTTAATTGTGGCAGGATAAGGACAAAAACAACCAGAATTGCAGTGACAAGGTTGAGATCTTGCGCACCAAAACCAATGTCGCGTAAGGTTTCACTACTTAATGCAATGGCGATAAAGAAACGGTAGAGAATAGAACCGATAATGACGGCAAGCGTAATCATAAATAGACGTTTTGATGGAATTAATGTTTCACCAATAATTACCGCAGCTAAACCGATTACAATAGTACCAACCCCGATGGACATATCTGCACCGCCTTGTGTTTGCACATATAACGCACCACCTAAAGCAATTAAGGCATTGGAAATTGCCATACCAAGATAAATCATGCGCCCAGTTGGAATACCTTGTGCTTTAGACATTCTTTCATTAGCCCCTGTCGCACGTACCGCTAGACCAATTTCAGTATTAAAGAACCAATCGAGGATTAGTTTCACTACGACAACGAAACCTAATACCATAATTGGCTGGACATAAACTTGATTGCTAGCATCAGCATTAATGAAAGGATCGAAGATAGTTGTTTCGCCGAGTAGTGGTAGATTCGGTGCTCCCATAATCCGTAAGTTTACAGAGTAGAGTGCAATCATCACTAAGATACTCGCAAGCAGTTGTAATATTTTGAGTGATACATGTAACCAAGCGGTAATTAAGCCTGCAATTGCACCAGCAAAAGTCGCGATAATTGTCGCAATCCAGGGATCAACTCCGTTGACAATACAAACGGCACAAACAGCACCACCTAATGGAAAACTTCCATCTGCAGTAAGATCGGGGAAATCTAAAATACGGAAAGAAATAAGTACACCTAACGCAACAATGGCATAGATCAAACCAATTTCTAATGCACCTAAAAATAGAACTGAAGTCATAATAGTAATATTAATTTAACTAACACACTGAGTAGGTATAGCAATGAGCTATACCTACTGAAAACTTAAAAATAAAACGATTATTCTTTGATTACTTCTTTAGCTGAATCAACTAATTCTTGTGGCACTTTTACACCAAATGCTTTAGCTGACTTTAAGTTGAGGTAAAGATCTAATTTATCCATTGTTTTTACTGGAATGTTTCCTGGTTTTTCACCTTTTAAGATTGAACCAATAATTTTTCCAGTTTCTTCACCTAAGGTGTAATAGTTATTAGAGAGTGCAGCAATCGCTCCACGAGAAACGGTTGTTGTATCTGCAGCAACAAGAGGAATACCAGCATCTAAAGCACTTTTATAAAGTGATTCATAAGCTGATACAACACCATTATCGGTTGATGTATAAATCACATCAACACGACCTTTTAGACTACGAGCAGCAGTACTAATATCGGTTGTACGTGGTGCTGGCGCTTCGATCACAGTGAAGCCATTTGCTTTACCTGCTTCTTGAAGTTGTTTAAGAACAACAGTGGAATTCACTTCTCCAGAACTGTAAACAAAACCAATAGATTTTAAATTTGGAATAAGACGTTTAATTAAATCGATTTGTGGTTGAATTGGTAAGGTATCAGAAGCACCAGTAACATTTGTGCCTGAGGCTTGCCAAGTTTTCACTAATTTTGCTGCGACAGGATCAGTAATCGCAGAGAAAACAAGCGGAATACTACGTGTTGCAGCTGCAACGGCTTGGGCACTTGGGGTACCGATTGCTAAGATGACATCAGGTTTATCACCTACAAATTTACGGGCAATTTGTGCGGCAGTCGCCGTATTACCTTGCGCACTTTGGAAATCTACTTTAAGGTTTTTGCCTTCTTCAAATCCCTCTTTTTTTAACTCTGCTAACGCACCTTGACGGACCGCATCAAGTGCAGGGTGTTCTACAATTGCGGTAATTGCGACATTTTTCATATCAGCAGCAAGTGCATTACCAGTGAGTAATGTCGTTGCTGCTAAAGTTGCTAATAAAACACGTTTAAAGTTTTTCATATTCGCTCCTTTCATTTCGGGATTTCTGTAAACTTATCGTTACATGCAAATTTAACGATAAGCTAAAGTGTTGTTGTATAGAGCGATTTTATTGAAAAGGTCTTTATGTGGCAATAGATTGTGTGTATTTGGCTATATTTTGCGATCGGTGTCACACAAATTATGCTGTAATTGTTTCGTTACACTTTTTTATGACTGTAAATCATCTTCTGTTAAGACACCTAACGCTAACAATCCTTTTAACACGCCATCATGTTCAATATCTTCAGTAATATAGTTAGCCACTTCTTTTAATGATGGATGTGCATTACCCATTGCAACACCAGTACCAACATGGCTGATCATTTCAATATCATTTAAGCCATCACCAAACGCCATCACATTATCAATCGTTAATCCAAAGTGTTCGACAACGGCATCAATACCGCTTGCTTTTGAACCTGTCGCTACTAAACAGTCCACAGAGTATTCGTGCCAACGTACAGTTTTAAATTGCTCACCAAGAATACCTGATTCAGCAATAAATTGATCTTGTTCAGCAGGATAAAACAGGAGTAACTGAAAAATATCGTGGGTTTGATAGTAATCGGCATCAATAAAATAGCGTGTTGTAATGGGATCAAGCGCTTGTTTTAGTTGTGGAGTGATATTGGAAACGGCAATATCTTCATTACCAACAAAGGCATATTCAATCTGATGCTGTTTTAAGAATTGGATAATGTGTTCAATATCTTGTTTGGCAATAGGGTGTTTAGCAATGACTTGATTTTGATAACTATTATATTGCCCATTAATGGTAACGAATAATTCTATCCCTTCGTCTTTAATTAATTGATCAATTTTTTCTGGGAAGGCACATCTTGCTCGCCCTGTCGCGATAGCGGGAATAATGCCTTTGTTCTTTAGACTACGAATAACGGTCGGAATAGTATTTGGCAAAATGGCTTTGTCTTTTACATATAAGGTTTCATCAATATCAAAGAAAATAATTTTAATTGGATTTTTTAACATACTTTGTACATCTTTATAGTAGGGAACATAGACGGAAAGAATAGCATTTTTTCTGCTTTTCTCGAAGTAGTTCACAG
Source organism: Gallibacterium melopsittaci (assembly GCF_042433085.1). Taxonomy (NCBI): domain Bacteria; kingdom Pseudomonadati; phylum Pseudomonadota; class Gammaproteobacteria; order Pasteurellales; family Pasteurellaceae; genus Gallibacterium; species Gallibacterium melopsittaci. The sequence continues at coordinate 7,243 of NZ_JBHLWA010000004.1, read as the reverse complement.
AGAATGAAAATGGGAAAAGTAACGATTAATGAATTTAGCTTAGGTTAGTCGGTATGAAACCGACAAATTTTTTTGATACATCCTGTATTGTGTGTGGTTGCCGATTGGCAATTTCGATACATGGAATTTGTTCTACTTGTTATCGACAGTTACCAAAAGTAGCATACTGTGGCTGTTGTGGCACAGCATTGCCAGAAGATCGAATGTCTTGTGGTTGTTGTTTACTGAACCCACCAAAGTGGCAGCGAATCGTGTTTGTTTCTGCATTTGTTGAACCAATTCAACCATTAATTTATCGTTTTAAATTCCATCAAGATTATTGGCTTGATCGCAGTTTAGCGCGTTGGTTATTCCTTGCAGTGCGAAATGCAAAACGAACACATCACTTGACCTTACCCGATTTATTAATTCCTGTACCATTGCATCATCGGCGACAATGGCAAAGAGGTTATAATCAGGCGGCTTTATTAGCTCGTTATTTAAGTCGTTGGTTAAATATACCTTGTCGAGAAGATTTAATTGTACGAAAACGGGCAACAGAAGCACAGCGAGGAAAAACAGCAGCACAACGACAAAGAAATCTTTCTCATGCTTTTGCTTTGGTAAAACCATTGCCACAAGGCATTAAATCAATCGCTTTAATTGATGATGTGATTACGACTGGTACAACAATGGAGGAAATTTGTCTTTGTTTACAACAAGTTGGTATAGAAGATATTCAAGTTTGGGCATTATGTAAAACACAAAAATGACGCGATAATTTGTTGGAGAGTGGAAAATTTTTTTGATTGAGCGTATTATTCCCGACCATATCAGTCAAGTATTTAATTAAGGGATAAAATTGCTATGCAACAAATTATTATTTCCAGTGCTGCACAAGCACATTTCCGCAAACTACTCGATCAACAGGAAGAAGGAACTAATATTCGTATTTTTGTGGTAAATCCAGGTACACCAAATGCAGAATGTGGCGTTTCTTATTGCCCACCTTCGGCAGTAGAAGCAACAGATTGTGAAATGAAATATGAAACATTTTCTGCATTTGTGGATGAGATTAGTTTGCCTTTTTTAGAAGATGCAGAAATTGATTTTGTGACAGATGATATGGGAACACAATTAACCCTAAAAGCACCAAATGCGAAAATGCGTAAAGTTGCTGATGATGCACCACTGATTGAGCGTGTAGATTATGTGATTCAAACCCAAATTAATCCTCAATTAGCGAGTCATGGTGGTCGAATTACATTGATTGAAATTACCGAAGATGGCGAAGCAATTCTACAATTTGGTGGTGGTTGTAATGGCTGTTCAATGGTTGACGTGACCTTAAAAGAAGGGGTAGAAAAACAGTTATTAGCTCAGTTCGAAGGTGAATTAAAAGGTGTTAAGGATGTTACTGAACATCAACGTGGAGAACACTCTTATTATTAACTTTGCTTAGTGGGGCAGGTTTAACAAAATCTGCCTTTTTTCATGAAAATAAGGCAAATTCCTTTCTAGTAGCAGTTTTCCTGAGTTTCTTGTAAAATCTTCCGATTATTTTCTGATTAACTAACCAACATATTAATATTTATTACTCATCTATGAAGAATATCCGTAATTTCTCAATTATTGCTCATATCGATCATGGTAAATCAACACTTTCCGACCGTCTTATTCAGGTTTGTGGAGGGTTAAGCGAACGTGAAATGGAAGAACAAGTGCTTGACTCAATGGATCTTGAGCGTGAACGTGGTATTACAATTAAAGCACAAAGTGTAACGTTAGATTACACTGCCAAAAATGGTGAAACTTATCAATTAAACTTCATTGATACGCCAGGACACGTTGACTTTTCATACGAAGTTTCTCGTTCATTAGCAGCTTGTGAGGGAGCTTTATTAGTGGTTGATGCAGGACAAGGTGTGGAGGCACAAACTTTGGCTAATTGCTATACTGCGATTGAAATGGATCTCGAAGTTGTACCAATTTTAAATAAAATTGATTTACCCGCAGCGGATCCTGAGCGAGTAGCGGAAGAAATTGAGGATATTGTTGGGATTGATGCGATTGATGCAGTACGTTGTTCTGCAAAAACAGGTTTAGGTGTGGAAGATGTATTAGAAGAAATTGTTAAACGTATTCCTGCACCTAAAGGCGATCCAGAAGCACCATTACAAGCCTTAATTATTGATTCATGGTTTGATAATTACCTTGGTGTGGTGTCGTTAGTCCGTATTAAAAATGGGACATTAAGAAAAGGCGACAAGATTAAGGTAATGAGTTCTGGGCAAAGTTATGGTGTAGATCGTTTAGGTATCTTTACACCAAAACAAGTGGATACTACTGAACTATCTTGTGGTGAAGTAGGTTGGGTAGTATGCGGAATAAAAGATATTCTTGGTGCCCCAGTTGGGGATACTCTGACGCTACACCATAATCCAGCAGACAAACCATTACCAGGATTTAAAAAAGTTAAACCACAAGTTTATGCTGGATTGTTCCCTGTAAGTTCCGATGACTATGAAGCATTCCGTGATGCGTTAGGTAAATTGAGTTTAAATGATGCTTCACTTTTCTATGAACCAGAAAATTCCTCTGCATTAGGGTTTGGTTTCCGTTGTGGTTTCTTGGGCTTATTGCATATGGAGATCATTCAAGAACGTTTAGAGCGTGAATATGATCTGGATTTAATCACAACCGCACCAACAGTAATTTATGAAGTTGCGATGACAAATGGTGAGGTTGTCTATGTAGATAGCCCAGCAAAATTACCACCAATCAATAATATTGAAGAAATTCGTGAACCAATAGCAGAATGTAATATGTTATTGCCACAAGAGTATTTAGGCAATGTGATTACACTATGTGTAGAGAAACGTGGTGTACAAACGCATATGGTATATCACGGTAATCAAGTGGCCTTAACTTATGAAATTCCAATGGGAGAAGTGGTATTAGATTTCTTTGACCGTTTGAAATCGACTTCTCGTGGTTATGCGTCATTAGATTATTCGTTCAAACGTTTCCAACCAGCCGATATGGTGCGTGTGGATATTATGATTAATGGTGATCGGGTTGATGCGTTAGCGTTGATTGTCCATAAAGATAATGCACCATACCGCGGACGTGAATTAGTAGAAAAAATGAAAGAATTAATTCCTCGTCAACAATTTGATATTGCGATTCAAGCGGCGATTGGTAACCATATTATTGCGCGTTCAACCGTAAAACAATTGCGTAAAAATGTCTTGGCGAAATGTTATGGTGGTGACGTAAGCCGTAAGAAAAAACTCTTACAGAAACAGAAAGAAGGTAAAAAACGGATGAAATCATTGGGGAATGTCGAAGTTCCACAAGAGGCGTTTTTAGCAATTCTACATGTAGGGAAAGATAAATAAGGAGCAAGTATGTCAAACTTTTTCTTACCTATTTTATTGGGTGTTGGATTTGTTTTGTGGAAAGTATTGGATTATTTTCAATTACCGAACACGTTTACTATCTTGTTAATTATCTTTTCCGTATTATCTGGAATTTTCTGGTGTCATCGCCGTTTTGTGTGGCAACCAAAACATTTACGTCAGATTGCGCGTGCAGAACAACGTAGCGGTAAACAACTCACAGAAGAGGAAAAAGCACGAATTGAACCGATCTCTGAAAGTGAAGAATTTCTTGCTTCATTATTTCCTGTCTTAGCGATTGTATTAATTGTGCGTTCCTTTTTGTATGAACCATTTCAAATCCCGTCAGGTTCTATGGAGCCAACCTTACGCGTGGGAGATTTTTTGCTAGTAAACAAATATGAATATGGGGTGAAAGATCCTGTGTTCCAGAATAAATTAATTCCGCTTGGTGAGCCGAAACGTGGCGATGTGATTGTTTTTAAAGCACCAACTCAACCTAATGTCGATTATATAAAACGTGTGATTGGTTTACCGGGTGATCATATTAAATATAATCAACAAGATGGGGTATTAACGGTAACGCCTGCTTGTAAAGCAGAGTCTTGCCCAAGCGAAACTTATCAATATGAAGGACTAACGCCAAATGCAGAATTTGTTTATCACGGCAATGCACAAATTGAACGTACTGAAATTGGTGCGGTAACACATCAGATTTTATTAAATCCAGATCGTTTCAATTATGACCCTTATTATTTTAAACAAGAAGGTAATCCAGTCGGTGAGTGGACGGTACCTGAAGGCGAATATTTTGTAATGGGGGATAACCGTGATAACAGTAATGACAGCCGTTTCTGGGGATTTGTCCCAGAACAAAATATTGTCGGTAAAGCAACAGTTATTTGGTTAAGTTTAGATAAGAAAGAGGGTGAATGGCCAACAGGCATTAGAACAGAGCGTTTCTTTCAAACTATTAAATAATCATTATGAATACTGAACATTTAGATAGATTACAACGAAAATTAGGTTATCAATTTACTAATATTGCATTATTACAACAGGCATTGACGCATCGTAGTGCGGCAAGTGTACATAATGAACGTCTTGAGTTTTTAGGTGATTCAATTTTGAACTTTACTATTGGTGAAGCGTTATATCATCAATTCTCCAATGTGCCAGAGGGGGATTTGAGTAGAATGCGTGCAACCTTAGTTCGAGAACAAACATTGGCTGAGATTGCTATTGAGTTTGAATTAGGGGATCACTTAAAACTCGGACCAGGTGAACTAAAAAGTGGTGGATTTCGGCGTAGTTCAATTTTATCTGATGGAGTAGAAGCTATTATTGGAGCGATTCATCTAGATAGTAGTATTGAAACTGCACAAAAAGTCATTTTACAGTGGTATCAACAACGCTTGGCAGAGATTAAACCAGGCGATGAACAAAAAGACCCGAAAACCAGATTACAAGAATATTTGCAAGGCTTACGCAAACCACTGCCAAACTATACCGTGGTGGATATTAAAGGCGAAGCACATAATCAAACTTTCAAAGTAACTTGCCAAATTGAGCAGTTACCAGAGGTATTTGAGGGGATTGGAAGTAGTCGCCGCAAAGCTGAACAAGCTGCTGCAGAGAAGATCTTGGCAGTATTAAAAATTAAATAAATTAATGAGCAGAGAATGACAGAAAATCAACAAAAATTAACAGAACAAGAAACATATTGTGGATTTGTGGCGATTGTTGGGCGACCAAACGTTGGTAAATCTACCTTATTAAATAAAATTTTAGGACAAAAAATTTCAATTACCTCCCGTAAAGCACAAACGACTCGCCATCGTATTGTAGGGATTCATACTGAAGGTGCTTATCAAGCAGTTTATGTGGATACCCCAGGATTACATATTGAAGAAAAGCGAGCAATTAACCGTTTAATGAATCGTGCAGCAAGCAGTGCGATTAGCGATGTGGATCTCATTATTTTTGTAGTAGATGGAACGCATTGGAATGATGATGATGAAATGGTGTTAAATAAATTGCGTAGTGCTAAAGCACCAGTCGTCTTAGCCATTAATAAAATTGATAATATTAAGAATAAAGATGAGTTATTGCCTTTCATTCAACAATTAACAGAAAAATTTACCTTTAAAGAGATAGTGCCAATCTCTGCACAACGAGGAAATAATGTTCATCAATTACAAGCGATTGTGCGTCAATCTTTGCGTAAAGGTGTTCATCATTTCCCTGAAGAATACATTACTGATCGCTCACAACGATTTATGGCATCGGAAATTATTCGTGAGAAGTTAATGCGTTTTATGGGAGAAGAATTACCTTATTCTGTAACCGTAGAGATTGAACAGTTTAAGGTGAATGAACGTGGAACGCTGGAAATCAACGGTTTAATTTTAGTAGAGCGTGAAGGTCAGAAGAAGATGGTAATTGGCCATCAAGGACAAAAACTGAAAACCATTGGGACTGAAGCAAGACAGGATATGCAACGTTTATTTGATGCGAAAGTACATTTGGAACTATGGGTGAAAGTGAAAAGTGGATGGGCGGATGATGAACGAGCTTTAAGAAGTCTTGGTTATATGGACGATTAGTTCATTTATCTCTTCATTCTAAAAAACCTCAAAATTTATTTTGAGGTTTTTTCATATTAAGCAACAACTTTTTGGATTAATGCAGAAATATCTGATGGGAAATCTTCTGCTTGTGCGAATTGCTGGATTTGTTGTTCTGTATATTTACGCCCGTCATACACAACAACAATACTTGTGTCATTCTCTTGTAAATAGTTGGTTTCACCAAATTCTGTATAACGTGTTGCACCAATACTGATGATAGCTTGAGAAGGATAATTCGCTTGCTTTAATAACTCGGCAATATTATTCATTGGTCCTTGATCAGGTTGGTTATTCATTTTATCAATTAACCAACTAATCAATTTTTGATTGAAATAATTATAGCCAGCAATAGGGCTATCTATACCATAAGCTGTGAGTGTTTGTTGACGTTTGTGGTAGCAAGCAATGCGATAGTGATCTAATTCTCCACCTTTTTCAAGACTATTAACAGGGAGAATTGTTGCAGAAATACCTTTTGATGAATTTCCCCAATTCTTTTTCTCACAAATTTTTTTCGCATTTGGTTTACGAATAGAACAATCATTGTAGGCAGCGAAAGCAAAAGGCGATAATTTAATAACCTGTTTATTCTGATCATAGTCAATATTAAATAATACGGCGACTTCAGGTTCAATTTGTAAATTGTCTGCACCTTGTGGCATTTTGATTTCAGAAGATGACAGTGGAAAAGTAGCAAGAAAACTATCAGAGTGAGGAACATAAAAAGGAAAAATCGCTTTAGGTTGAGATTCTTCGGTAGTAACAACATCAGCAAAATCTTTTGCTTCACCAGCTTGTTCAAGGTGGCCAGCAAAATTACCAGCTACACCAAAACCAATAAATTGGGTTAAGTTCATAATGGTCTCCATGATGATAAAAAATACAGAGTAAAAAGAAATTTGCTGCAAAACAATACGTTTTGTTGAAATTCCAAGCAGTTAAATAAAAAAATGTGAATTAGGTCATAAAATCTATTGCAAGGCGAGAAAAAATGCCTATAATGCCGCCTCACGCAACGAGAGCAAGGAAACAGCCTTACAGAGGGTAAGGCTGGATTCTAGAGAGAAGAAAAAACTTCTAAAAATCTTGTTGACAAGGCAAGTCGAGTTAAGTAGTATAGACAGCCTTTGCTGCATGAGGCAGCAAGAAAATGTTCTTTAAAAAACCAATAACAGACAATCTGTGTGGGCATTCGGTAGGGAACTTTTTTGGACTGTGAAGAAAGAAGTTTTA